>DAIOWB010000393.1:0-1540 GCA_036758725.1 Lacibacter sp. | reverse complement strand
CCAATTGTCATTCCACTAAAGATTGAATTTAACTGAGTAGTACCGCTGCTCACATCATTCAAAGCAAAATTATCTTCCTGTTTGGGACTTAAACGTCGTACTCCACGCATTACACCTCTTAATTCATTTTTTAAATCTTCAACAGGTACGTTTTCTTTTCCTTTAACAATCATAAAACCATCACTTCTTGCTTCATTACCAATCTGGCTGGCAAAACGGTAAGGAATCATAATTACATTATCAAAATCCCAACCACCAATTAAACTTTGTCCCTGTTTTTTCACCACACCAATAATATTCACTTTCCGTCCTTTTACCATTACTACTTTTCCTACAGCATATTCGGGTTTATCAAATAATTTTTCTGCCACATTAAATCCCATCACCATTTGTGCCGAACCAAAAGCAAATTCACTGTTGGTTAAATAACGGCCCCAACCAATATCAACGGGTTGAATAATATGAAACTCTTCCGTAACACCATACCAGTTTACACTTGTTAATGAAACATCTTCATAATCTATAGCTGATGCATTGAAGTAAGTAAAAGCCACATTACTTGCCAATGAAACTTTTTCTTTTACGGGTGCCATTTCTTTATACTTGGGGTTTGGCCTGCTCATATATTTCCACCAGGGATAATCACTGCCACCTCCCCATGCCCATTTCTGAACATAAATGGTATTGTTGCCAAATGATTTAAATTCATTCTTTACACTGCTTTCCAAACTACCTACAGTTGCCATAACACTGATGATACAAAAAATACCAAAAGTGATACCCAGTAAACTTAAAAACGTACGCAATTTATTTTTCTTCAGTTCTTCGATGGCAAATTGCAAACTGTTCCAGAAAATTTCAAAAGTTTTACGCATGCATCAAAGTTAATTCTTCTCTCAAAAGCTCAAAGAAAAATATTACAAACGGAAAGCAACAGCAGCTTACCTTTGCGGGCTAAAAAAAAGCAAAAGGCAAAAGGCAAAAGGCAAAAGGCAAAAGGCAAAAGGCAAAAGGCAAAAAGAAAAAAATATGAAGTACACAACCGAAATAAACCGTCGTAAAACATTTGCCATCATCTCTCACCCCGATGCCGGTAAAACAACGTTGACTGAAAAGCTATTGTTGTTTGGTGGAGCTATACAGGTTGCCGGTGCAGTTAAAAGCAATAAGATCAAGAAACATGCTACCAGTGATTTTATGGAAATAGAACGACAGCGTGGCATTTCTGTTGCAACTTCTGTAATGACGTTTGAATACAATGGATTTCTCATTAACCTTCTAGATACTCCCGGCCACAAAGATTTTGCTGAAGACACATACAGAACCCTTACAGCAGTAGATAGTGTTATCCTTGTTATTGACAGTGTAAATGGTGTGGAAGAACAAACAAGGCGCTTAATGGAAGTTTGTCGCATGAGAGATACACCAGTTATCGTATTCATTAATAAAATGGACAGGGATGGTAAAAACCGTTTTGATTTACTGGATGAAATTGAAAAGGAATTAAACATTCATCTGCACCCAATGACCTGGCCTATTA
>DAIOWB010000392.1:0-1657 GCA_036758725.1 Lacibacter sp. | reverse complement strand
AATTTTCTCATTGTAACAGAAATTTAGTTTTCTAAAATAAATTGAGTAATAAAAGAATTGGATTATTCGGTCGGATTTTGGAGGGCTAAATGTAGGGCTAACAGGCGTTACTTTGTGCTGATGTTGATTAAATAGTTATTAACATTTATAACTTATTCAAATTTATAAAGGACTTATTCCTTTTTTAAAATGACAGCTTCAAGATAATTAAACTTCTTTACCCTGAAAAGCACATCAAAACCCTGTTGATAAAAGAGCTCTATGTATTGCGGGCTGGCATATAGAACATAGATAGGACGAGGGAATTTTAATAAAGAATCATTTATTTTTTCTATTAACATTTCCATTACTTTCTGGTTAAAAGGGTTAAAAAGGAAAATGGTGCTTACATTTTTTTCAATTACAAGATTTGAAACATCAGACCAGGATAATTCATACTGCATACCCGGAAAGAGTTCTTTTGTTTTTTTAAGATTTATTTCTGCAGCATCAATCATTTCCTTAGCAAAATCAATTCCTTGCAAATTTGTAAAACCAAAATGTGCAGCTACACACATCGCTCTGCCCTTCCCACATCCTATATCAAGAAATATTCCCTTCTTTAACTCATTTGGCAACCTCGAAAGAATTTCTTCAATAGTAAAATAACTAACTGGCATATATTCTGTGCCATGTTTTAATTGATCACCTTTTATGTTGAAATCTGAAAGATTATTAAAAGAAGTAGAATTGATTTTATATTTTTTTTCTCCCTTTACTTCACTATAAATGGTAAAGAGGCCAATTCTCAATCCCCAATTAACAGCGATGTAAAAAAAATATTTTATGTATTGAAAGAGTTTCAACTTGAACTGGGTCTTATATCAATTACTTTTAATTGCAGACTGGTAGATCCGTTCCATTCATTTTCATCAACTGTATAAACAATATCAAAGGGGCCATTGCTTATTATTGGCAAGAAAGAGGCTGCTCTGAAAAAAATACCTGTAAGTACGGTATCTTTTTGTTTAACAACTAAACGAAGATGTTGTTCTTTTACAACTTTGCTATGGCCTGTATCCAAAACATTTCTTGAAATAAAAACAGGACGCATATTTTCCGGACCAAATGGTTCCATTTGTTTTAAAATATTATAGAATGGAGTTTTGATGTCGTCTAATTTTAACTCAGCATCAATTACAATTTCAGGAATTAGTTGTTCTGGTAAAATAGTATCGTTCACAACTTTTTCAAAAGCTGAAGAAAAAGCTTCAATATTTTCTGGCAACAAAGTAAGCCCGGCAGCAGCAAAATGACCGCCATATCCAATTAAATGTTCACGACATGCATGTATGGCTTCATATAAATTAAATCCATTTACACTTCTTGCACTACCTGCAGCAACTTCACCACTTTGAGTTAGTACAACAGTTGGCCGGTAATAATATTCAGTTAAACGTGAAGCTACAATTCCTACAACACCTTTGTGCCAGTGTGGTTGAAATAATACAGTCGATTTTCTTTTTATTAATTCATCGTTTTTGTTAATTATTTCTAAAGCTTCATCAGTTATGTTACTATCCGCTTCTTTTCGTTCATCATTATCTGTATGTAACATTTCTGCAAAAGTGAGTGCTTCTTCATAGGAGTCGGCAATAAACATTTGAACAGCTTTTCT
>DAIOWB010000391.1:0-1755 GCA_036758725.1 Lacibacter sp. | reverse complement strand
AACGATAAGAGCCGTTGATTGAGTTTTCATTTTATCTCACTCATTTTCTTTTGCTTTTAACGGCTAAAAGAATGCCAGATTTTAAAACCAAATTGAATTAACAAATTATTTATTAAGAAGATGGTTTGTTGTGCTATAAAAACAAAAAAACCGCTTTTTTAAAAGCGGTTGAATAAATTAAAGTTGAAAATTAATGAAATACTTTCTGTTCAAGTGTTTTGGCTTCTGCAATCATTTCAGCTAATGAATCTGCTGAAGGAACCCTGCCCGCCAATCCAAATTTTTCATTGGTTTCTGTAAGTTTTACAAACAGGTTTTCTGCATTTCGTGTAGCAAACTCTTTAACTGTATCAACACCTGCTGCTTCCAGCAATTCAGAAAAATGCCCGGCAACCCCTTTTATGCGATGCAGATCTGAATGGTTTACCCATGTAAGAATTAAACTTTCAGGAAGTCCGGATGCGTTTGCAATTTCTGATCTTCCTTTCTTGGTTCCTCCTTTTTCAAGCAAATCATCTGTGGTAAATATTTCCTGTGCTTCCAGTTTGGCTGCATAATTAGGGCCAACACCTTCAATGTCTATCACTTTATATCCCATTGTTTTTTTTGTTTTAGATCATAAAGATAGAATGGAAATTAAAAAGGATGTAAATAAAATGCCCGTCTTTTTTTTGACGGGCATTTTAAAACCAGTTGTTGAAACTACAATTACCAACTGCTCAGTCTTATTCCAAAATTATAAGGAGTTTGTTCCAGTCCATTTTGATGAAGGTTATTTAAAGCATAACTTCCGTACAGGCGTACAACACCCAGGTTCAATTCGCCTATTGCTGCAATCTTCCAGGGTTCAAGGTTAAAATCATTTTTAATTTTTTCTTTTCCTCTTGCATCGCTTTTTAATTTTTGACGGGCTGCATATAAATATCCGGCACTGATTCCTGCACTTACTCCATAGCTTTTCTTCCTCTTAGGTGCAAAGTTGAAATTGAGCATTACTGGTAATGTAATATAATCGGCTGCTAATTTATTTTTGGAGAAAGAAATAGTATCACTGTAAATACGTGCAGGATTGTAACCGTAACGGATATTATTTTCATACCGATAGTTATTCATTTCAACTCCTAAGCCATACTTAAGGTTTAAAACATGTTTGATTAAATTTACCCGTTGCATAAAGAACCATACATTCACATTAATTGATTTGCCATTACGCAGGTTCAATGTATTTGAATTGCCACCTCCATTTACTCCCTGCATAAAGGTTTGTGTAGCTGCTGAGCTGTAATTGGTTTGGTCGTTTACATTAGAGAAACCTAAATCAACAATAAACCAGTTGGTTGTAGTGTTTGATTTTTTATACTCTTTCCGTTCTTTAATTTCAACTGTTACATCATCGTTGTCTTCTTTTTCTTCTTTTGTTTTTTCATCTTTCTTTTCTTTACCATCATGTTTTTTTATGATGATGATGTTGCCTACTCTGATGGTGTCGGCACTTTGTGGTTTCCCGGTTGTGTCTGTTTGTGCCATAGTGCCAAAACATACTAAGAACCCGGCTAAGGAGAATAATAATTGCTTCATAAATAATGTTTAAAAAATTGTTACTGGGTGTTTATTGCAAATACAGCAAATCGTACTTCAGAATCGGTTGATTGCATACCTGTTTTTCGTTCAATTATGCGTTTGGCTTTTTTAACCCATCCTTTAACCCGCTTCTCCGCTGACGGTCTTCGTTCAGAAAAATTGTTTCTTCTTCAG
>DAIOWB010000390.1:0-1957 GCA_036758725.1 Lacibacter sp. | reverse complement strand
GCACAGTTGAAGGAAGATGGTGTAAACATTCATTATCTCGGTGGCGAAACTGCTGATGTGGGGGATGTGGTACGAACTATCGCTGTTAATGGAACTATGACAGCACGCTGGCCTAAGAATAAAGTAATCAGCAACGATAAAATAAAAGCAGGTGATGTAATTGTTGGACTGGCCGGTTTTGGTCAATGCAATTATGAAACTTCTTATAACAGTGGATTGGGAAGTAACGGACTCACCAGTGCAAGACATGATGTGCTGAATAAATTTTACGCACAGCATTTCCCTGAAACTTTTGAACCGAAGCTGCATGAAGACGTGGTGTATATCGGCAAACACCGTTTAACAGATGAAATTGAATTATCAAATGGTGAAACATCGTTGATAGGAAGGTTATTACTTTCACCAACAAGAACATTTGCACCGGTGCTGAAAGAAATTCTTTCCAATCACTTTGATGCGGTGCATGGATTAATACATTGTAGCGGTGGCGGACAAACCAAGTGTTTGAAATACCTCCCCGGTCCAATGAAAATTGTGAAAGACAATTTATTTACTCCGCCAATTATTTTTGATTTAATACAGGAAGCATCCGGTGCTGATGCAAGAGAAATGTACCAGGTGTTTAACATGGGAACACGTTTAGAAATTTATTGTGATGATGCAAGTGCAGATGATATGATTGAGGTTGCAAAAAGTTTTGGTGTAGATGCACAGGTGATTGGCAGGGTGGAAGAGAGTGAGAAGAAGGAGTTGCTGATAAAGTTGAAGGGTGAAGAGTTGGTTTTTTGATTTAATATAGCGTAAATGTTATCGAAGGCACCAGTTTATTTCTATTCCGGTAAGCAACCTTGATCTCATCAATAACAATGGTAGTGCCAGGCTTTGCTTTTTGTAATATTTCAATCACTTCTTTCGTAAAAAGATTTCCTTTAACAACTTGTATATATTGGGGACCCGATTCAAATCCCTTACCTGTTGCATAAAAAAGATAAGAGACAACAGTTGCTGAATCAACTGGCACTCCTGCCAGTTCAATCTTTCTTGCTGCTTTAAATTTCGCTGCTTGAATTTTACCTCCAAAAGAACCGGCAACCATTGCTGTTGGATCAACGATCGTTTTTAAAACTATAGTATCTGCTTGGGCGTATACGTTCGTAAAGCTCACGATCAAAAGAAATGTAAATATGCTTTTCATTGCGAACGTGTTTTAAGAAAGAGTTAGAAATATTCCCGGCATTCTCTTCATCACATCGAAAATGCAGTAAAAAGTCTTTGATTCAGTATTGATTAATCTACGGGAGGCTTTAAAGTTACTTTTTGTCTCCTCCATGCTTTTACGATCCGTCCATTTTGTTCGGCAGGTATCCATTTCGGGCTTGTTTTTAATGCCTGAATCAGAAGTTTAGCCAGAAGTGAATTCTTTAAAGTTAACGCCTCAATATTAGAAAGACTGCCGTCTTTGCTTACAATGAATTGAACTTCGCAGGTGCCAAAGCTCTTTTTATCTTTTACCAGTTTATCAATCTTCTTTTCTATCATTTGTTGAACATAGATATTCCAGTTGCTTTCTCCTCCGGGGAATTGGGCTTCAACATCCACCTTTGTAAAAAGAGTCGTATCAACATCTTGTGCAGAAAGATTCCAGAAACACGCAAGAATTGAAAGAATTGTAATTAATAACTTTTTCATAAAATAAAATGAATGTTTTTCTTAGTTTTTGAATTACATACTTTTGCCAAAACACAAATATAATGCTCCCCATCGTAGAAATAAAAAACGTCAACATCTATCAAAGCAACAATCTTATCCTCAGCAATGTAAACCTCACTGTTAACCAGGGAGAGTTTGTTTATTTAGTTGGTAAAACAGGAACAGGTAAATCATCTTTATTAAAAACATTGTATGGTGAACTCCCATTAACTGAAGGTGAAGGAACAGTTGTTGGTTTTAATCTCCG
>DAIOWB010000389.1:0-2056 GCA_036758725.1 Lacibacter sp. | reverse complement strand
CTTGGAATTGATCCTGCTTACTTAGTTGGAGGTGATCCTTGTGCTCCTGCTTTTACCAGGGTTATGTTTAAAAGCCGTTCTTCTTCATCTTTCACATCTTCACTTCAGGATTTTATTGGTCCATATGAATTTTTAGATGCTCCGCAGGTTTCAAGTACAATTGCACCACCTGCACCTTTAAAATGTAATACATCAACAACTACTTTATCGCCTGCAGTAATAACTTCGGGTGCATATTATCAATGGACAACAACAAACGGAAATATTTTAACCAACCCCAACTCACCTACAATTACTGTTGATAAAGTAGGTACCTATTATTTATCAGCATCTATTATAGCTGGTTGTATACCTGCAATAGACAGTGCAGTTGTAACTTCTGATTATTATCAACCTATTGCCAGTGCCTATACTGTAGGAGAAATAGATCCTCTTGATCCTACATCAACAGCCAACATATGGGGCGGTGATGTGGCTTTGAGCAATTTTGCCACACCATTTGGTGGTTCTGCAGGCCTTGACTGGAATTGGAAAGGGCCAAACGGTTATACTTCTACAGTCCGTAATAATCAGGTTTCAATAATAGGAACTTATACTTTAACTCTTACTGAATCCAGGAATGGTTGTAAGGATACTGCTTATACACCGGTACCAATGAAGGCAATGGCTTTGCCGGTTGTAATCAAAGATTTTTCAGCTGTAAAACAAGACAATGATAAAGTAGCTGTAAAATGGTTGCTTGCAGAAGATGAGCCAAAAGATGTTGAATTAATGAGAAGTTTTGATGGTAAAGAATTTTCAACTATCACACATGCGATGTCAATGGGTAATTTCAGTTCTGATTATGTTAAATATAACGATGATGTAAAAGTTCGTTCATCTAATACTGTTTATTACAGATTAAAGATTACAGAAAACAGTGGTGCCTTGGTTTATTCTAGAGTAATTGCTGTTAAGTTTGGTGAAATTAAAGTTCAGAAATTAACTGCCGCACCAAACCCTGCAAGAACTTATACAGTTGTTTCAATCACTAATGATCAATCTGCAACTGCTACAATTCAGATTGTAAGTATGAATGGTACCATTATGCAGCAAAAGAAAGTAAATGTAGAAAAAGGAACGAATCAATTTATTATGAATGATATTGATAGACTCCAGAACGGTATGTACATTATACGTGCAGTAGTTAATGGAGAAATGTTCACTCAAAAATTATTGAAAACAGAGTAAAACAGCAAGGTAAGAATAGGGGAGGAACGGATACCTCCTCGTTCTTACAAGCATTTAGTTATAGTTTCTAAGTTTTAGTTGTAGTTTTTATAACCATGTTTTCTTGGTACAAAACATCGGTTAAAACCAAAACCCACAGGTAAATGTAAAGAACGGAGCTTAAACAGCTTCGTTCTTTTTTTTATTCAAACAGTGATAATTGTTGTTTGCCGGCTTTCTTTTTTTCTTTTGGTTTTACTGAAACCGGAGAGTTGTTTACAATTTTGAATAGTGGAATTTCCTGGTGGCGTGATGCAATAATAATTTCAGTTCCATTTGCATGTTCAATAAACAAATCATTTACCAGTTCAGGTTTATTATTATTATTTGAGAGATGTGATAAAATTAAATGGCTCATAAATGTGGGCCTGTGCATTTTAAAAAGATCTAAAGCCTGTGTATTGGATAAATGACCTCTGCCATCTGTTATTCGTTTCTTTAAATAAAAAGGGTAACTGCCATTCTGTAACATTTCTTCATCATAGTTGGCTTCAAGAAATGCTGCATGACATTTTTGAAAATGCTGAATGAGTTTTTCACATACAATACCAAGATCTGTAAAGATGCCTACATTAACAGATGCTGAGGAAACCAGGAAACTGTACGGATCTTGTGCATCATGAAATTTTTGAAAAGGGGTTACAGATAATTCACCAATCTGAACAGGTTCATCTTCCCTGAAACGTTTGATTAAATGTTTTTCCAAACGGATTTTTGCATGCTTGTGTGTAGCTTCTGTAATATAAACGGGCAGTTGATATTTTTTTGAAAGCACCATCAGCCCTTT
>DAIOWB010000388.1:0-2081 GCA_036758725.1 Lacibacter sp. | reverse complement strand
CATGTACACATGAGCCAGTTATATGGAATGAGTGATCATATTACGTTTAACCTTGCAAAAGAAGGATACTCTGTAAGTAAATATTTGCCCTTTGGCCCAATGAATGATGTGCTTCCTTATTTAATGCGCAGGGCACAGGAAAACAGTTCAATGAGCGGACAAACCGGTAAAGAACTTGCTTTAATTAAAAAAGAAATGAAGCGAAGAGGTATTTAATTTTTTGCGCTGATTATTTTTCTCCTAGTCTTTTCTTTAATTCTGCTATGGGCATGGTAATCATTCTGCCAATTTGTTTACCGTTACGGTAGGTTACAACTTTTAAATTTGATGCATCTTTCGGAACAATGAGTGGGCTTTTATATTCAGGATAATATTGATCGGGAAATGAATTATCAAAACTGTAATAGATATTTAAACCTTCCACTTCAGCAGTTAATTTCACAACCATTTCTTTTTTTGCATTTCTTGATGCGCTGAACTCAGGATCATACATACTGGGAGCATATTTAATTTGAGCAGCATCAAATCTTGCAAACTGAGATTCTACTCTTGGTACAAAATTGTTCCAGTTTCTTTTTTCCTTAGGGCTCCATAATACTTCTGCAATGGCAAATGCTCTTGGCCAAACCATGTATTGTAAATGACGGGTATTGTAAATCTGTTCTGTCCAGATGTTTGCTTGTCCGCCTTTGATATATTTTGGGTTAACACCTTCCGGAATAGGTTCAAACTGATAGGCTTTGTTTAAACGTAGTGTTGCATAAACTGGTGGCTCTATAATTTTATCACTTTGCATATAATCTAAATAAGCAAAAGTGGTTGGGCTCATTACCACATCATGTCCAAGCTTAGCTGCTTCTGTTCCGCCTTTCATTCCTCTCCAGCTCATAACAGCTGCATTTGGTGCTAAACCACCTTCCAGAATTTCATCCCAGCCAATGAGTTTTTTTCCTTTTGACATAATAATTTTCTCAACCCGTTTTACAAAATAACTCTGCACTTCATTTAAATCTTTCAGCTTTTCTCTTTTCATTAATTGTTTAATAGGTTCAGATTTTTCCCAGAAGTTGCGTGCAGTTTCATCACCACCCATATGAATATATTCAAATGGAAAGAGCTGTGCCACTTCCGTAAAAACTTTATCTAAAAATTCATACACTTTTTCGTTTGCCGGGCATAGTGTATTATCTATTAAACCATAAAAGTGGCCGCTTGCAGGCCATTCCATAATTTTTTCACCTGATCGAACTGTGTAATTTTTTGCTTCGGGTGTACATGATAATTCAGGATAAGAAACAATAGCAGCAAGACTATGGCCTGGCACATCTATTTCAGGTAAAACATTTACAAAACGATCTTTGGCATAGCTAACAATTTCTTTTATATCATCATGCGTAAAAAAACCACCATAGTTACGTGGCTCATCGGGTTCGGGTTTAGAAAAATCGCCAAAAGTTCCCACCTTCTTTACATTCCATGCACCTACTGAAGTGAGTTTTGGTAAACTTTTAATTTCAATTCGCCATCCTTCATCATCCGTTAAATGCAGGTGCAGCAAATTGTATTTGTACTTCACCATTTGATCAATAAAATCTTTTACTTCTGCTTTGGTAAAAAAATGTCTTGATACATCAAACATCAAACCACGCCATCCAAAACGGGGGTAATCTGTTATTTCAACAAAAGGAATTGAAAAACTGTTTTTAGCTAATCCATTCTTTTTCTCTATAGCAGCAGGAAATAATTGTAACAATGTGTGCATACCATAAAATAATCCGGCAGCATGATTGGCAGAGATGTTTATACCGTTAGATGTTACTGATAACAGGTAACCTTCTTTTCCAATGCTTGTATTTGATTCTTTAAGAAGATTAAAAAGAATGGATGCTGATGGGTTGTTTTCAGTAACAGAACTGCTTAAGCCCGCAGCAATTAATTTGCTGTTTAAACTGTTCATTATATTTTTTACTTCTGCAGATGAATTTGCAGATGAGATGGTCCATTGTTTAGCAGCCGGGTATTCTCCGTTTTTTTGAACCAGTGTCACCGGTTCGGGAATAATAGCAATCTGTGCCGATAAA
>DAIOWB010000387.1:0-2108 GCA_036758725.1 Lacibacter sp. | reverse complement strand
AAAGCAACAGAAGAGGATATAAAGAAAGCTTACCGTAAACTGGCAAGAAAGTTCCATCCCGATCTTAATCCAAACGATAAACAAGCCCATCAAAAATTTCAGCAAATTAACGAAGCCAACGAAGTATTAAGTGACCCTGAAAAAAGGAAAAAATATGACCTGTATGGAAAAGACTGGCAGCATGCTGAACAGTTTGAGCAACAGAAACAACAACGGCAATCGCAACATTCAGGCAGACAACAATTCTATGGGGAAAGTGAACATGATTTTTCTGATTTTTTTGAATCCATGTTCGGAGGTTCTGCAAGGAGCAGGCAAACAAAATTTAAAGGACAGGATTACAATGCCGAATTGAAACTCAGTTTAACTGAGGCCATGGAAACGCATCAGCAAACATTAACTGTAAATGGGAAGAATATTCGTATAACCATACCTGCAGGTATTGAAAACGGGCAAGTAATAAAATTAAAAAGTTATGGAGCACCCGGAATTAATGGAGGACCAGCTGGTGACTTATATATCACTTTTTCAATAACCGGTCATCCTCACTTTAAACGATCGGGAAATGACTTGTATACAACTACCAGTATTGATTTATACACTGCTGTGTTGGGAGGAGAAACAACCATTGATACATTAAAAGGAAAAGTAAAATTAAAAGTAAATCCCGGAACACAAAACGGTACTAAAATAAGGTTAAAGGGAAAAGGTTTTCCAGTTTATAAAAAAGATGGAGAATTCGGCGACCTGTATATTACCTATCATGTAATAGTGCCAACAAACCTTAATGATAAACAAAAAGAATTATTCTTTGAATTGAGTAAACTTAAATAAACCTTGTTTATGCAAAATGAAGAAATGATATCTGCCGATGAATTTTGTATTCACTACAATATTGAAAAGTCATTCCTTTATTCATTAAAGGATTCAGGGCTTCTGGAAATTACAATGGTTGAAGAAAAAATATTTGTCCCTGTACATCAGCTAAGCCAACTGGAAAAACTGGTACGTTTATATTATGAAATGGACATTAACCTGGAAGGAATTGAAACCATTACCTACTTGTTACAACGCATGAATGAAATGCAACAGCAAATCATACATCTCCGAAATCAATTAAGTATATATGAAAACGAATAAAAGACACACTCAAAGGGTGTACCCTTTATTCGTTTTTTATACTGTTATTCAAAAACATGAATAAAATCAACTCAGTTAAACTGAAAACTGATATTTAAACTATTCTTTTGCCTTGTATAACTCTTAATATGATGGCTATAAGTGCAATAACCAGCAGCACATGAATAATACCCCCAACATGAAAAGCAAAGAATCCAACTAACCAACCGATGATAAGAATAACAGCAATGATGTACAGCAGATTTCCCATAATTTCTTTTTTGTTGTTTAATAATGAATCGTCTTAATAAATAAAATAATTATTTATTAAATAAAGTTTGTTAATAACTATGATAAAAGAAACTAATGATCAACAAACAACTACAGACTAAAGTTGCGTTTAAATAAGAAATAAAGTGTTACACTTTTGCTGAAATAAATTACATTATTCACATATTATTAAACAAGAAAATATTTGATTATTCAAAGAGTTATTTTTCACCCAGATATTTTTTACTTATCTCATCATATATTTTCAGTAATTCATTTGATTTTCCCTGTTTATCAAAAAATGATTCCCATGTACTTAATGGCTCCCAAATACACGTACCCTTCCCTTTGCTATCCGGCAATTCAAAAACAATATTGTTTACTTCTTCTTTACGTTGAGAATACTCCACAACAATAACATCTTTACCGTACCTTCTTACTAAATCATTGAGGTTATGATTCAGGTCGTCCAACGTACCATGCCATTTAGGATAATAAGATTGGCCAATTACATCAAACTGAACTCCACGGGAAATCATATTGTCAATAAAAAAAACAGATTCATCATTTTGTCCACCCAATGCAATATGCAGCATCATTACTATAGCAGGATCTACTGCTTTTACAGCTGCAGTTCCAGCTTTCAATAGTTGTGCCAACTGGTCAATGTTTTTTACATTCCCATCAGGCCAAATAATTCCATGATTGATTTCATTCCC
>DAIOWB010000386.1:0-2115 GCA_036758725.1 Lacibacter sp. | reverse complement strand
AGTTTACGCATAAAATGCTGGATGATGCAAAGCTGACATTAGATTCCATCCCCAAGAAAGGCGAAAGAATTTTATTGAAACCGACAGCCAATCTTTCAACAGGTGGCACCTCGACTGATGTAACCGATGAAGTTCATCCGGCTAATATTTTCATGTTTGAGCGAATTGCCAAAATCATTGGTCTTGATATATGTGGCATAGATGTTATGGCCAATGATTTAAGAACACCTGTTGCTGAAAATGGAGGTGTTATTCTCGAAGTAAATGCAGCACCAGGATTCAGAATGCATATAGAACCTGCTGAAGGGCTACCCAGAAATGTGGCTGAACCTGTTGTTGACATGTTGTTTCCAAAAGGAAGTGCAGGCCGTATTCCGATAATAGCTATTACCGGAACAAATGGTAAAACAACAACGACAAGATTAATTGCACATATTGCTAAAAGTGCCGGTAAAAAGGTTGGCTATACAACCAGTGATGGCGTTTATATACAAAACCAGATGATGATGAAGGGTGATTGTACAGGACCCGTTTCATCCACTTTTGTTTTAAAAGATCCCACTGTTGATTTTGCCGTACTGGAATGTGCCAGAGGCGGTATATTAAAATCAGGATTGGCATTCCAGAATTGTGAAGTGGCTGTGGTAACTAATGTGGCTGCCGATCATATTGGACTGGGAGGGATAAACAGTGTAGAAGCCATGGCTAAAGTAAAGGCTGTAGTTCCTGAAACAGTTTTTCCGCATGGATATGCCGTGCTGAATGCAGATGACCACCTGGTTTACAAAATGAGGCATGATCTTAAATGCAATATTGCTTTGTTCAGTATGGATGAAAACAATCCACGCATCAAAGAACATTGTGCGGAACATGGATTAGCCTGTGTTTACGAAAACGGATATGTCACCATTATGAAAGGCAACTGGAAAATAAGGGTACTGCCAGCAAGGGAAATCCCATTAACATTTGAAGCAAAAGCAGTGCATAATATTAATAACTGTTTACCTGCAGTTCTTTCAGCTTATTTATACCGGGACATTACAATTGATGATATCAGAACAGGTTTGCAAACTTTTATTCCCAGTGAAAGCCTGACACCGGGCCGATTGAATTTTTTCCACTTCAAGAATTTTACAATATTGGCAGACTTTGCCCATAATCCGCATGGCCTCAAGCTTCTTTGTGATTTTATCAGTAAGCTTGATTATCCAATGCGTATTGGAGTTATCAGCGGAACCGGTGACAGAAGAGATGAAGATATCCGTGAACTGGGAGAAATATCTGCACGGTATTTTGATGAAATCATCATCCGTTGCGATAAAAATTTACGTGGCAGAACGGCAGATGAGATTATTGGTTTGCTGAAAGAAGGTATCGACAGCGTAAATCCAAACATACCAACTATGATCATTCCAAACGAAGACAAGGCCCTTGATTATATTTATGAAAATGCCAAACCCGGTGCATTGTATACGATTATGTGTGATGTAGTGGCAAGAGTTTTAGATAAGATTAAAGAGTTGAAGCAGAAGGAAGAGCAAGAAGGAATCAGGGCTTCTCATCCTGTTTAATTTATTTAAAAACCATTTGGGAGAAAGACTGTCAAACCTTATTTTTGCACTCCCAATTGAAAAATTGGCAGTTCGATGTACAAGTGGAATTGACCCATGGTGTAATGGTAACACTACTGATTTTGGTTCAGTCATTTATGGTTCGAATCCATATGGGTCAACAGAACCCCGTTTCGCCACTGGCAGAGCGGGGTTTCTTAATTTAAACGGACTAAACACCTGGCCAGGCTATCTTTCCAGTTTTTTAATTTGAGTCCATAAATATTTTGAATCTTTTCATTATCAAGTGCAGAATAAGCCGGTCTCCTTGCTTTTGTCGGGTACTGAGAAGTGGAAATGGGATTTATTTTACAACTGCTTTTAATATGTTCCCGGATAGAAAGTGCAAAGTCATACCAACTTATTATTCCTTCATTACTGTAATGATAAATACCGGGAGTCCATTTTCCGGAAGCAATGATTGTTAAAATAGTTTCTGCTAAATCCGCGGCATAAGTAGGAGAACCAACCTGATCGTTTACGACATTTACTTCCTGTTTTTCAT
>DAIOWB010000385.1:0-2116 GCA_036758725.1 Lacibacter sp. | reverse complement strand
TGCCCGCTATAAAATCCGAAATCATCAATCTAAAATCGAAATGTTTGTATTCAAATTTGGCGGCGCTTCTGTTAATAGCGTAGACAGGATTAAAAATGTGGCTGGCATTTTAAAAAAATATCCTGGTGAAAAAATACTGGTTGTTATATCAGCCATGGGCAAAACTACCAATGCACTTGAAAAAGTTGTTGATGCATTTTTTGCCGGCAAAAAAGATGAAGCCCTGCAACTTTTTAACCAGGTAAAACAACAACATCTTAATACAGCAAAATATTTACTGGTCACTCATTACATGGCATGCGAAGAACAACTTTTAAATTTTTTCACTGAAGCTGAATGGTTGTTGCATGATAAACCGGTAAGGGATTATGATTACTATTATGACCAGGTTGTTTGTACAGGCGAATTGCTTTCAACTTCCATCGTAAGTCATTACCTGAATGAAACTGGAATAAACAATCAATGGATTGATGTACGGGATGTTTTCAGAACAGATGATAATTTCCGGGATGCTGCTATTAATTGGGAATTTACAAGTTCACAAGTTCACAGTTCAATAGTTCCATTGTTTGTCCGAAAGGACTCCTTCGGAGAGAAAACAAATATTATTTTAACACAGGGCTTCATTGGCTCTACAGATGAAAATGAAAGTACCACACTCGGTCGTGAAGGAAGTGATTATTCTGCTGCTGTATTTGCAAACCTGCTGCATGCAGAAAACCTGACCATCTGGAAAGATGTGCCCGGCGTAATGAATGCTGATCCGAAATTATTTCCTGATGCAATTACTATACATGAGCTGAACTATAACGAAGTAATTGAAATGGCTTATTATGGGGCGCAGGTTATTCATCCAAAAACAATCAAGCCACTGCAGAACAAAGGCATTCCCATGTATGTAAAATGTTTCCTGGAACCATCACTTCCCGGCACGATTATTCATAATAAAACATTGAAAGGTTTACCGCCGATAATCGTGGTAAAAGAAAACCAGGTGATGCTGGAACTGAGTTCAACTGATTTTTCTTTTGTAGAAGAAAAACCAATTGCAGAATTGTTTCATCTTTTTGAAAACCTGAAAATAAAACCCAACCTGACACAGAATGGAGCCATCAGTATGATATGTGTGCTTGATGACCGTGCAGATAAAATAGAAAAACTTGCATTGGAAGCTTCTGCAATTTTTGAAGTAAAAGTAACGAAGGGGCTAACGCTTCTAACCATCCGGCATTATACAAAAGAATTATATGATAAACTTGCTGCCGGAAGACAAACTTTGCTGCAGCAAAGAACAACTGATACGATGCAGGCTTTATTGCAATAAATAATTCACGCCGTGAAGTTTAAGTTTACCACGATTTCTATTTAAGAACTGTACAGCAACAACCATGATATGATTAAATAATTTTTTGATTGGATTAATGTTATTAAATTAGACTTCTTAATGATCGAACCAATTAAAATTTATGGCCGTTGAATCCATTTTTGTCAGTTATTCCAGTGAAGACAGACCATTTGCTGTAGGTCTCACTAAAGCATTACAGCAATCAGGTGCCAATGTGTGGATCGATCAATTAGCAATCGGACTTGGTGAAAATTGGGATAATGCCATTGAGGATGCCCTGGAAAAATCAGGAACCTTAATGCTCATACTGTCACCTACATCGGTGGAATCCCGAAATGTACAGGATGAAGTATCTATAGCAATTAATACTGATAAAAAATTTGTGCCCATCCTCATTAAGGAATGTGATCTTCCGATGCGGTGGCAGCGAAGGCAATACGCTGATCTCATAAACAATCCGGAAAAAGCCATTGGAGATATATTAAAATTTCTTGGCTTGAAAGATGAAGCCGCTGCAAATTTAAAAAATGTGCTATCCCTGATTGGCGTTTCGGAGGCGCCTCCAAAAGTTGTAAAAACTGTTACTGAAAAAGGATCGGAACCAAAACAGAAAGACGTGAACCTGGAAGATCTGTTGATTTCAGAACCAGAGATTGATCAAGCTATAGTAATGCATAAGAAAGGTATTAAAAAGAACTGGCAATTAATTGGCTTTGTTTCAGGAATCAGTTTAATTCTTCTTGCTGTCTATTTTATTTTTATAATGGGCTC
>DAIOWB010000384.1:0-2165 GCA_036758725.1 Lacibacter sp. | reverse complement strand
AGTGGTTTTGGAAAAGCTGTTGCCGATGCCTTAATAAAAGAAGAGGCAAGAGTTATTGTTATTGCTAGAGGAAGAGAGAAACTGCAAAAGCAATATGCAAATGAACCGTTGGCTGAAATGGTTAATGGCGATATTACACAACATGAAACAATTGAATTAATAAAAAAAGTTGTTGGTAACAGACAATTGCATGGCATCCTGGTTAATGCAGGTGGGCCACCAGCAAAAACTGTTTTAGAAACAACATTGGAAGATTGGGATGATGCTTATCAAAAAATATTACGTTGGAAGGTGGAACTCACTCAGGCTTTTGTTCCTGCCATGATGAAAGCAGGTTATGGACGTTTGGTATATGTTGAGAGCTCCAGTGTAAAACAGCCTATTGAAAATTTAGTGCTGAGTACTTCATTACGTTTGGCTGTTGTTGGAATGATGAAAACATTAAGCCAGGAAATTGCAAAGAGCGGAGTTACTCTCAATGTACTTGCACCAGGCAGCCATAACACTCCTGCTATCGACAGATTATATATTAAGAAGAGCGAACAGACAGGTTTATCTTTTGATGAAGTAAAGAAAAATGCCATTCAGCAAATTCCTGTTGGAGCTTTAGGGGAAGCAACTGATTTTGCATCACTGGCTGTATGGTTGTTGAGTAAAAACAGCCGTTACATTACCGGACAAACCATTGCTGTTGATGGTGGGATAGTGAAGGGAACATTGTAAAAGCAAGAATAAATAATGAACAACAAACAAGGAATATAGAATAATGAGATAGTTTTTCTTTCATCATTTCACATTCCCTGTTCGGTATTCGATATTCTTTTTTGTCATTTAACAACAGCCACCACCGGGTTTACAGTCCTTATTTTCAGCAGTAACATTTTCAATCAACTGATCTTTTTTCCCCGGCTTATCTGCATACACAGTAATACTTTCAATTCTTGTCTTACCGTTTTTGTAAGCGTTAATTTCTTCAGCAGATAAATATTGTTGCAGGATATCATCTGGTATGATGATTTCTTTTTCTTTCTGCAAGGAAATGTTTTCAAATCCTGCTTCTTTAATAATACCGAGGTATTCTTCTTTTTGTATGGCACCACTCACACAGCCTGCATAGAGTTCTGCAATATGTTTCCATTTTGCAGGTAGTTCACCTTGTAACACAATATCAGAAATAGAAAAATGACCGCCTGGTTTTAAAACACGGTATACTTCACTAAATACTTTGTGTTTGTTGGGCACTAAATTTAATACACAGTTACTTACAATTACATCAGCTTTATTGCTTGTTACCGGCATGCTTTCAATATCACCAAAACGAAACTCAACATTGTTGAATCCTACTTTTTCTGCATTTTCTCTTGCACGGGCTATCATAGTTTCAGTAAAATCAATACCAATTACTTTTCCTTTTTCGCCAACAATTCTACGTGCAATAAATGCATCATTACCTGCACCGCTTCCCAGGTCAATCACTGTATCACCTTCGTTGATTTGTGCAAATTCAGTTGGTAAACCACAGCCTAATCCTAAATCTGCATCGGCATTATATCCTTCCAGTTTAGTATAATCATCGGCCATTAAGTTATACACTTCAGTGGAGCACCCACTTGCCCCACAGCATGAAGAAAGATTGGTTTCTTTATCCTGTAATGCAATTTCACTGTACTTCTGTTTTACCAGTTCTTTCAATTCGTTTTCGTTTGTCATATTTTTTTATTTACTGTGTACTACATAGCTCTGCGAAGTAGTATGATGATTATTAATATTTAGCAACATTTTGCATTGGCTTCTTTCAATTTCTCAAACAGCGAATTAAAATCGGCATTGAATTTTTCAAAAGCTTTCCAGTTAATGCAGTAGCAACTTCTGGGCCCGTCGGTTTCGCCATCAATTAAACCGGCTGTTTTTAATTCTTTCAAGTGCTGACTTACCGTACTTTGGGCTAAAGGAAGAACATCTACTATTTCGCCACAAATACATTGGTTACGTTTTGCCAATACACTTAAAATGGCAATCCGTGCAGGATGACTGAGAGCCTTGGCAAAAGCGGCCAGGTTTTGTTCTTTACTGCTGAATTCTTCTTTTTTGTGAATAGCCATGAAGGGTTGTATTTTAATTATATATCGCAAATATACGATTAAACTATTTATATGGCCAAATAA
>DAIOWB010000383.1:0-2172 GCA_036758725.1 Lacibacter sp. | reverse complement strand
GGATTACAGATTGGTTATACCGTTGAAGAAATGGCAACAAGAGGCGAAGCTTTTTTAAGAGGAATTGGTTTAATTAAAAATTTTGCACCCATTGTTTACCTGGTATCACATGGCAGCAGCAGTGCCAACAATCCACACCATGGTGCACATGATTGTGGTGCTTGCAGCGGCAGGCCCGGCGCTACCAATGCAAGAGTACAGTCTTATATTTTAAATCATAAAAAAGTACGGGAAGCATTAGCCGCTAAAGGAATTATTATTCCTGATACAACACAGTTTATTGGAAGCATGCATGATACAGCAGCAGATGTTATGGATTATTATGATGAAAATGTATTAAGCCCTGAAAATGCAAAAGCACATCTCATCAACATACAAAATTTTGAAACGGCTTTAAACCTTAATGCAAAAGAACGCAGCAGAAGATTTGCATCTATCAATACCAAACAGGAATTGGAACAGGTACGCAAAGCAATACATAACCGCTCTGTTTCTTTGTTTGAACCAAGGCCCGAATTAGGGCATGGTACTAATACCCTGGCAATAATTGGAAGAAGAAGTATAACCAAAGGTTTGTTTTTAGACCGTCGTGCATTTCTCAACAGTTATGATTATACAACAGATCCGGATGGTACTATACTTTCAGCAGTTATGCGGCCTATTGGTTTAGTGTGTGGTGGCATTAACCTGGAATATTATTTTAGCAGAGTTGATAACATTAAAGTAGGTGCCGGTACTAAACTACCGCATAATGTTATGGGCTTGTTTGGTGTGGCCAACAGCAGCGATGGTGATTTAAGGCCCGGCCTGCCATGGCAAATGATTGAAGTGCACGACCCGGTTCGGTTAATGGTGATAGTGGAACAAAAACCTGAAATTGTTTTAAAAGCCATTCAATCATCACCCGAAGTTTTTGAATGGTACAATAATGAGTGGGTACATATTTCAGCTTTGCATCCGGAAGAGCAACAGTTTTATTATTTTAAAAATGGCGTGTTTGAAAAATATAATCCCATTACTGATGCAGGAGAAATAAAAACCATTCACAACATGGAAGAATTTATTGAAGGTGCCAGGGAAATGGAAACCAATCATATTGTACATGCAACGGAAGAAAACTTACCGGTGTATCTCTTAAATTAAAAAAACAGAAGGCAAATATAAAAAAGTTGATTTTGGATTTTTTTGTACTAAGCTGCAGTGCTGCAATTAAACTTCATTGGCGTCGCACACTTCAACGGCATTACACTATTGAGCTTTTAAAAATGAATTATAATTAATGAATCAACTACTTGTCTTATTTGTCGCCATACCTTTTTTAGCATTTTTGTTAAGCCTGTTCTGGCAAAACAAAAGTGAAAAAGCCATTGGCAGAATTGTACGGTTTACAAAAGTGTTTTACATAATCGTATCTGTTTCCTTTGCTGTGTGGTGGATAGCAAACGGGCTTAAACCCGTTAGTTACCACCTGGCTACTTTGTATGAAACCGATCATTTTGTTTTTGCTTTTGAATTGTTCTATGATGAAATAACAGCCGTGTTCAGTATTGTTGGTGCTTTTTTGTTTTTCCTGGTAGCAACATTCAGTAAATATTATATGCATCGTGATGAAGGCTATAAACGTTTTTTCAACACCATCTTATTATTTGCAGCAGGTTATAATTTTATTATTCTATCGGGTAATTTTGAAACCTTGTTTATTGGTTGGGAAATAAAAGGAGTTTGTTCTTTTATACTCATTGCATTTTACCGAAATCGTTATTTACCTGTAAAAAATGCCTTTAAAGCCATTTCTTATTACCGTATAAGTGATGTATCTCTTATGCTTTGTATGTGGATGATGCATCACCTCACTCACCAGAATATCACTTTTGACAAATTAAGCGAAGCAAAAAATATTGCTATTCAATCTGCATCTGCAGGCATGGCTGTATTTATTGTTTGCATGATGATATTGCCTGCTGCCATTAAATCGGCACAGTTTCCATTTACTTCCTGGTTGCCCAGAGCAATGGAAGGGCCTACTGCATCATCAGCAATTTTTTATGGATCACTAAGTGTGCATATTGGTGTTTTTTTATTATTGCGTACACATCCTTTTTGGGAAGATATGTTGTGGGCAAAAATTGTTATCATCATCATTGGTGCATTAACTGCCATAATTGCTACATT
>DAIOWB010000382.1:0-2180 GCA_036758725.1 Lacibacter sp. | reverse complement strand
ACAAGATATTTGGATTCTTTTGCAAAAATTCCTGCTGTTGCTATTGGATTGCGGGATGCTGATTGGCTGAACAATGAATTGCAAAAAGGGAAATTAAAAGTTACTATAAAAACTTACGGGTATTTTTTGGACAGTGCCATTGGCCATAATGTAATTGGCGAATTGGTCGGTTCAGAATTTCCTGATCAAATAATAACTGTTGGCGGTCACCTGGATAGCTGGGACGCTGCAGAAGGCGCCCATGATGATGGTGCAGGCTGTGTACAAACGATTGAAATATTAAGAGCATTTAAAGCACTTGGCTATAAACCGAAGCGAACAATCAGGTTTGTATTATTTGCTAATGAAGAAAATGGATTACGTGGTGGTGAAAAATATGGTGAAGAAGCAGCCGCAAAAAAAGAGAAACATATTTTAGCCATGGAAAGCGATGCCGGTGGTTTTACACCAAGGGCCTTGGGTTTTACCGGAACTGATGAGCAGTTTCAAAAGTTTATGAGCTGGAAAACTTTGATTGCTCCTTATGGTTGCAGTGAATTTGTAAAAGGTGGCGGTGGCGCCGACATTGGCCCGCTTGTCCGTGCATTAAAAATACCTTCAGCAAGTTTAAATCCCGATTCACAACGCTATTTTGATGTACACCATGCAAGAAGTGATGTGTTTGAAAATGTAAATAAACGTGAACTGGAACTGGGTGCAGTGAATATGGCAGCGTTTATTTATTTGGTAGATAAGTATGGGTTGTAAACCCCATATCCCCTAAAGGGGAGTATTGAAACAAAATTATTGAATCAGGTAGTTTATAGCTGAACGTACAGATTTAAAAGGAAATGAATCAACAAGCTTCTCCATCATTTTCTTAATCTCTTCAGTACAAAGATTTCCAATACTGCCTTCATGTGTATGAGCAATAGAAGTATTGTATTTAAAATTACCGGATTCAATATCCATTCCTACTTTTTTATAAGCATCACGGAAAGGCATACCAGCATTCACTAATTTATTTACTTCCTCTACACTGAACAGGTATTTATATTTTTCGTCGGTAAGTATATCTTTTTTGATTTCAATATTGCTTAACATCAGCCCGGTCATTTCAATACAATCTTTCAGCGTTTTAAATGCCGGGAATAAATGTTCTTTCAGCAACTGGAGATCACGATGATAACCTGAAGGAAGATTAGTAGTCATCATCATTATTTCATTGGGCAATGCTTTAATGCGGTTGCAATGACTGCGTATCAGTTCAAATACATCCGGGTTTTTTTTATGCGGCATAATGCTGCTGCCCGTTGTCAGTTCTGTTGGAAAAGTAATAAAAGCAAAATTCTGGTTCAGGTATAAGCAGGCATCCATACTAAGCTTAGCCAGTGTATCTGCTACATTTGCCAGTGACTGCGCAACGATTCTTTCTGTTTTACCTCTTCCCATCAGTCCATACACTACATTATAATTCAAATCATCAAAACCAAGCAGTTCAGTAGTCAATTTTCTGTTAATAGGAAAAGAAGAACCATAACCAGCAGCTGAACCCAATGGATTTTTATTAGTTACATCATAAGCTGCTTTTATAGTGACCATATCATCCACAAAACTTTCCGCATATGCACCAAACCATAAACCAAAAGAAGAAGGCATAGCCAGTTGCAGATGCGTATAACCCGGGAGCAAATGATCTTTATACTTTTCGCTTTGTGTTTGCAGTAAGTTAAAAAGTGGCTGAATTGTTTTTACTAATTCTTCCAATTCATTTCTTAAAAATAATTTTATATCTACCAGTACCTGGTCGTTACGGCTTCTTGCACTATGAATTTTTTTACCGGTATCCCCCAGCTTCTGTGTTAACAACAATTCTATCTGTGAGTGAATATCTTCAACGTTATTGTCAATTGTAAATTGTGAAGTGTCAATTTGTTTCCTGATCTCCCGAAGTTCTTTTACAAGAACATTTTTTTCTTCCTTTTCTAATAAGCCAACTGATTCAAGCATTATCACATGTGCAATACTTCCAAGTACATCAAATGGTGCCAATAACAAGTCAAACTCCCTGTCATTACCAACAGTAAACTGTTCCACTTCTTTTAAGGACGTTTTATCTTTTTGCCAAAGTTTCATTTTATTGTTGTTACTCCTTATCTCATTTCCTCATTTTATCTCTTAGTGAAATGTTTCACTAAGAG
>DAIOWB010000381.1:0-2182 GCA_036758725.1 Lacibacter sp. | reverse complement strand
ACCTCACCAGTAAGCCTGTTTTTAAAAGCTGCAAAATCAAAACCAAATTCTACTTCTTTTGATGTTTCCGGTTCTATAGCTGGGTTACCCACAGTTGTAGGTGTAGATGCACCAGTAACACCACCAATTGCAAAAGGAATAATATTGGTAAACTTGGAGCCAAATGAAGCCGGGTTACCAGTTTTTCCGTAAGCTCCACGAATTTTGAACATGTCGATTGCTTTAATATTCCAGAAATCAAAGCTGGTAAGATTAACTGCCAACGAAGCTTTTGGAAAAGCATAATACTTTTTAGTATCCCCATTCAGACTTGATTTATCAAATCGAACACCACCGGTAGCAATAATTTTATCATCCCAGTTAATCTCTTCCTGTCCTACCAACCCAACATCCTGCCAGCTGGAAAGTTCAAGGTTGGAAAGCTGAACTGAGGCATTATTCGTATTAGTAGTACCACGGGGTATACCTTCCCCCTGGAACCATATTATTTTATTATCTGTTTCCAGCCTTACAGTTCCTACCGAAGTTGTAAAGCCAAAATTTTTATGTTCGAAATTATCTACAAGAAAAGCCTGCAAATTAAGATTCTTAGATCTTGTTGAAGTATTTCTAACTGCTCCGGGGTTAGCCCTCTGTTGTTGGTATTGTAACTCTTCTTTCATGTGAACAAAATTCTCCTGCTGCAGTTGATCTATTCCCCCCTGCAATGACAATTTCAATGTGTGAGTAGATTTTTTAATCAGGTGAAATGTATTATTGAAAGAAACAATAAACCGGTTTACAATTTCATTATTTACTCCTTTATCTACAATTTCCAGAGGGTTTTGACCTGTGTATTTATTAGTTGGATAAACCCCATTTACCGGTAGCTGTGGAAGCCAGTTAGGCAGATATGCTATAGAATAACCCAATGAAACACCGTTATTATCATTACCACTAAAAGAACGATCGCTTTCAGAATTTACAACATTGCTGGCAACACCTATATCCCACCATGTTTTTGGTTGAAAATCTATATTCAAACGTATGCTGTTCCGTTGATAGCCAGTTCTTTTTTGTATACCACTCTCATCCCACCGGGATGCACCGGCATAGTACCTTACTTTTTCAGTGCCACCGGACAGTGAAACACGGGTATTGCTTATAAACCCTGTATTTCCATAAATAATGTCTTCATAATTCCATGTCTGACTAGTTGGGTTTTTTAATGCTTTCTCTGCAGTATAATCTGCACCAGAAGCTTTATCTGTTCCAAACGAAAATTGTTTATCCCAAACAGTCTTGTGCATACCTATAAGGTTAAGTGCCTTAACTATTCCGAAATCCTGGCCCACATTAATATTTACCTTACCTGCTTTACCCCTTTTTGTAGTAATAATTACTACCCCGGCATTGGCTCTTGTTCCATATATGGCAGCAGCGCTAGGTCCTTTTAATATTGATACATTTTCTATATCAGCTGGATTTATATCTGCCAATCTGTTAGGTGCCTGATCTTGAGTTCCTGCTGTTTGTCCTGTTGCACCGCTGAATGGACCAGTTCCCGCACCAGTTGAATTCTGTGAATTACTGATATAAACTCCATCTATTATATAGAGAGGTTCTGAACTCAGATTGATTGAAGAAATTCCACGCAACCGAACCGAGAAACCTCCACCAGGCGCTCCGCTATTTGCACTGATCTGAGCACCAGCAATTTTGCCCTGCATGGCACCATCCAATGTTTGGGGGCGGGTATTTCCAGTAAGTTGCTTGGCAGAAATAGTTGCAACTGAGTTAGCAGAATTAGATCTTTTTATAGATGTAGCCAATCCGGTAACTACTACTTCACTCATACTGGTGTTATCAACTTCAAGGCTGACGACACTACTATTTTTTGCATCTACTGTTTGAGATAAATATCCCACGTAAGAAATAACCAGTCTGGCATCTCCATTGGCAACAGTGATAGAAAATTTTCCATCGGCATCGGTTTGTACAAAATTCTTTGCACCTCTCACTGAAACAGTTGCACCTTCAAGTGGTTTGTTGTTGGAATCCGTCACCCGACCGTTGACAGCAGTCTGAGCCATAAGCCATGCTGGCAACAATAATACCAGCAATAGCGTTAATGCTTTAATTTTTTTTCTCATGTTAACAGAGTTTTAGTTTAACAATACAATTAATAAAAAATAAAATGAAA
>DAIOWB010000380.1:0-2213 GCA_036758725.1 Lacibacter sp. | reverse complement strand
ATTAACAATACATCAGGTGCAACTACAGGAGTTACATTATTACAACCAACTTCGGTAGCGGGAATTTGTAATTTTATTGCTGGCTTAATTACATCTAGTTATACAAATCTCTTAATAATAAATGATAATGCTAATGTTACGGGAGCAAATAATAATGTGGTTAACCCTTCATTTACTAACGGCCCTGTTAAAAAAATCGGAAATGATGCATTTGTCTTTCCTGTTGGGAAATTAGTTGGCGGCTATCATTTTTTAGCAATTTCAGCTCAAACTAACACAACTGATGAATTTGTTTGTGAATACATGCGTGCAAATGCCAGACTCTTAGGGTCTATTACAGCTCCTGGACTGGTTAGAGTAAGTATGTGTGAATATTGGTTTCTTGATAAAATTTCAGCAGCTTCAGCATCTATTAATGTAACACTTTCATGGAATAGTTTAAGCCCATGTACTCCTGCATATATAAACGACCTTCCAACTCTTACAGTTGCAAATTTAGGTGCTCCAAATGAATGGAATAATCATGGAGTAATACCACTAGGTTTTACAGGAAATACAACAACAGGAACAATTACCCGAAGTGGAGTGTCTTCATTTGGTTCTTTTACATTAGGCAGTACAGATGTCCTTATGAACATTTTACCTGTTAGCCTCTTCAATCTCCAACTTCAAAAAAATAAAGAAGGTATTTCTGTAAACTGGAAAAATACAAAAGAAGAAAAAGTAGCTTATTACCAGGTAATGCGTTCAACTAATGGAAAAGATTTTATTCCTGTTGCTGTAATCAATGCCACCCAAAATAATGGAAATGAAGCCCGTTATACTTTCGTTGACAAATCTGCAACACAAGCTCTTTATTATTACCGTATTAAATTAATGAATATTGAGAATGATCAATTTTACAGTAACACAGCAAAAATGAATCTTGAAAGCAGAAGTGGTTCTTTAAACATTCTTTCAAATCCTGTAACTGATCATCGTTTAGGATTGCAATTGAATGATTTACCTGCACGCATTTATAATCTTACAATATTAAACAGTTCAGGGCAGATAGTTTATAATAATAAGATCAATCATATTGCAGGTTCATCAACTTATTCAATACAATTGTCTTCATCTCTATCAAAAGGAATTTATTATTTACAATTAAATTCAGCTGATAGCAAGTTCTCAAGAAGTATTCTAATTCAATAAAACTTACATCTTACATAAAAAAAGCGGATTCAAAAAATTGAATCCGCTTTTTTATTATTTGAAAGAAGTTTATCTCAACCGGTCCATGCTTTTTATCAGCTTCTCATCTTTTCTAATTCCAAGCCATGCAAGAATAAAAAAGACCGGTATGATAAATGAAAGAATGGATGTGAGTGTAAAATTCCCCTGTACATAATTTTTGAGCTGCATGAAATAAATCACTAATACAACTATCTGTAATAATAAGCCCAGTAAAGAAAGTTGTATCTGAAGCTTTCTGTTTTTATATAAAAAAATAGTTATTAATGCCAGTAAAGCAATTCCCACAGCTAATATCAATAATGCAAAATTGGACATGCCATTTAATTCTGCAAATAAGTTATTGTCTTTATTGCCACTGTAAAATGAAAGCTTTAAAGTAGCTATAGAACAAGCTGCTGCAAGAAATAGCCAGATTGTTTGTATGCGCTGTATCATAAGAAAGTTATAAGTTGTTTATAATAAGTTTTATGTTCTTTTAAACAAAAGTGATTAACTCAATTCAGGATACAAAGGAAACTGCTCCATAAATGTATTTACTTCTTTGCGTATGTTTGATAAAAGTAATTCATCATCTGCATTCATGAGGCTTCTGTCAATAACATCAACCACAAAATCCATATGTTCTTCTTTCATACCCCTGGTAGTAATGGCAGCTACACCTGTACGTATTCCACTGGTTACAAAAGCACTTTTATCATCAAATGGAACCATGTTTTTGTTGGTTGTAATTTCGGCTTTACCTAAAACCTGTTCTGCTTTTTTACCACTGATGTTTTTATTTCTGAGATCAATCAGCATTAAATGATTGTCAGTGCCGTCAGATATTAATTTATAATCTCTGCTTACAAATGATTTGGCCATGGCCTGTGCATTTAACTGCACCTGTTTTGCATAAACAGTAAACTCATCTGATAATATTTCTCCAAAAGCAATTGCTTTTGCAGCTATTACATGTTCTAATGGGCCACCTTGCTGGC
>DAIOWB010000379.1:0-2219 GCA_036758725.1 Lacibacter sp. | reverse complement strand
GTTACTTTTGCCACTTCAAATTATGAAGGTTTACAGAAGTTTACAGCAACTGCCCGTTTTTACCAAAGCCGTTCTCACCATCGGAACTTTTGATGGCGTGCACATGGGGCATCAGCAAATTATACATCAATTACTGCAGGAAGCCATTGAAACAGGAGGCGAATCTGTCTTAATCAGTTTTTATCCTCATCCAAGAAAAATTTTACAGCCCGATAAAATGATTCCTCAGCTCACTACTTTGGAAGAACGTATTGAGTTGCTGAAAAAACAAGGACTTGATAATTTGGTTGTGGTACAATTCAACAAAGAATTTGCACAGCAGCCACCACAGCAGTATATCAAAGATTTTTTGGTTGATCGGTTTTATCCTTCTCTCATTATTATTGGTTACGATCATAAGTTTGGTAATAACCGTGAAGGTGATTATCACTTACTTGAAAAAATGGGTGAAGAATATCATTATAAAGTAAAAGAAATTCCGCAACAGGTGTTGAATGAAGTTGCAGTAAGCTCTACAAAAATAAGACAGGCCTTAATGCATGGTGAAGCAGAAAAAGCCAATCAGCTTTTGGGTTATACTTATTTTTTTAAAGGCTACGTAATTGAAGGAAATAAACTGGGAAGAAAACTGGGCTACCCTACTGCCAATCTGCAAATGCAGGACCCTGATAAACTTGTACCTGCCAATGGCGTGTATGCTGTTGAAGCACAAATTGAAGGTGAACGCAGAATATTAAAAGGCATGATGAATATTGGCAACCGGCCAACGGTTGATGGAACAAGAAGAAGTATTGAAGTACATATTTTTGATTTTGATGAAGACATTTACAACCGTCACCTCAAAGTGTATGTAAAATTTCACTTGCGTGACGAAGTAAAATTTGAAGGGTTGGAGAAATTAATACAACAACTACATTTAGATAAAGAAAAAAGCATTGCATTACTGAATAAATAAACTTATTAATTAACAACTATGTTACCTGCTATTAACCCAACAACAACCAACGCCTGGAAACAATTAACTGTTCATGCTGCAAAAATGAAACAGGTGCACATGAGAGATTTGTTTAAAGAAGATGTAAATCGTTTTCAGAAATTCAGTTCCTGTATGCAGGACATCGTTATTGATTTTTCAAAAAATATCATTACAGAAGAAACTTTACAACTGCTTTTACAATTAAGTGAAGAATGTAAAGTAAAAGAAGCAATTGAATTGATGTTTGATGCAGATGTGATTAATCAAACAGAAAAAAGAGCCGTGTTGCATACAGCGCTTCGTAATTTTTCAGGCAACCCTGTTTTCGTTGAGGGAAAAGATGTGATGCCTGATATTAAAAGAGTGCTGGAACAAATGAAAAACTTTTGTTCAAAGATTCATAGTGGTGAATGGAAAGGTTATACAGGAAAGAAAATTAAATACATTGTAAATATTGGAATTGGTGGCAGTGATCTGGGTCCGGTGATGGTTACTGAAGCATTAAAACCTTATTGGGTAGAAGGCATTCAAACCTATTTTGTTAGCAATGTAGATGGTACACATATTGCAGAAACGTTGAAGAAAGTTACCGCAGATGAAACCTTATTTCTGATAGCATCAAAAACATTTACTACACAGGAAACCATGACCAATGCACACAGTGCAAGAGATTGGTTTATGCAATATGCAAAAGATGAATCTTTTATTGCCAAACATTTTGCAGCCTTATCTACCAATGAAAAAGATGTGGTAAAGTTTGGAATTGACAAAGCTAATATGTTTGAGTTCTGGGATTGGGTTGGCGGACGATATTCTTTATGGAGCGCCATTGGTTTATCCATTGCATTAACGATTGGCTATAACAATTTTGAAGAATTATTAAAAGGCGCTTATCATACAGATACACATTTCCGTTCTGAAAAATTTGCAACCAATGTTCCTGTTATTTTAGCATTAATTGGTATTTGGTATGTAAACTTTTTTGATGCAAAGAGTGAAGCATTATTACCATACGATCAGTACCTGCACCGCTTCCCTGCTTATTTTCAACAGGGAAATATGGAGAGCAATGGAAAATATGTTGACAGAAGCGGAAAAAAAGTTGATTATGCTACAGGTCCCATCATTTGGGGAGAACCAGGCACCAATGGCCAGCATTCATTTTATCAATTGATACACCAGGGAACTCATTTTATTCCGGCCGATTTTATTGCAGCAGCCATCAGCCATAATCCGTTGAGCG
>DAIOWB010000378.1:0-2253 GCA_036758725.1 Lacibacter sp. | reverse complement strand
ATGTCAATGGAAACAACAGTAGCAGGGGAGTGATTAATATGATTGATCAGTTCTTCGGTAAATCCTTCTGTTGGTTTGTTGATGCCTGTACCTAAAATGGCGTCAATCACTACATCATCATGTGTTAATACAGGAAAAAATTCTGCTGATTGCAGAAAATGAATATTTTTTGTTACTTCATGTAAACGATGAAGATTCAGTTGAAAATCATTTGTTCCAAAGTTTCCAAATTCAAGAATATAAACAGTTACGTTGCTACCTTTCTGAATTAATAAACGGGCTATTGCAAGTCCGTCGCCTCCATTATTTCCTTTACCGCAAAAGATATGCAGGGGTTGGGTACTTAAATGATTGTAAATAATCCATTCTGCACATTTAACTGCTGCTCTTTCCATTAAATCAATGGAGGCCACCGGTTCATGTTCAATGGTATATTGGTCCCATGCCCTTATTTGTTCTGCATTAAAAAGTTTCATGATCTAAAATTAGTTCAAACAAGTATGAAAAAGAAAAGGCCTGATGGATATCAGACCTTTTATTACCAGGGAGAACAATTATTATTTTTTATTAAATGAAAAGCGTACAGAAACAGCAACTGTTGAAGCCCTGAACCGGACAGATTCTATCAGGGTTAACTCAGGTTTCCAGTCAATTGAAAGGTTGATGGGTACTTCTTTAAATTGATAATCTAACCCGGCAATACCTGTAATACCAAGTATTTCGATTCCTTTTAATCCAACAAAAGCACCTCCACCATAGTACCAGTTGAGATTTTCAACAGCTTTTATGGGTTTAAACATTTCATATAAAACAGCCAGCGAAACAAAGTCTTTTGTATTTACAATTCCTTCTATGGCATGGTTATTATTAAAATGATAACGGTAAGTAAAACCAGTTGAAACAATCTGATCGGCGCTGCCTAACCGAACACCAGCCTGATGTTTGTATTGTGCTGTTGCTGTACTGCAAATTATAATGGTAAAGACTAAGCTTAGAATTGAAAATGGATGGTTCATCTTTTTCGGATTAATCTTCCTGTTCCGAAAATGATGCCAATGAATACTGCTGTGTTTCTTTTGTGAAAATTTTAAACCAGGCATATGATAAGATGATTCCAATGAGTGATGCTAACATAACGGCCATCTTACTGATATCTTGTGTGAAAGAATCCTTAAATGCAAGCATGGAAATAAAAATACTCATGGTAAAACCAATTGAAGCTAAGAAGCCAAGGCCTATCATATGTTTCCAATGAATTCCATTTGACAGTTGTCCCAGTTTTAATTTTATCATCAACCAGCAAAACAATAAGATGCCAATAGGTTTGCCAATGAGCAAACCAAAAATTATTCCCAAACTTAAGCTGTTACTTAAATAAGATGTAATACCAGCCGGTATCATAATGGCTGTATTTGCCAAAGCAAAAACAGGTAAAATTAAAAAGTTTACATAGTTATGTAAAGCATGTTCAAGCATTTCTAATTTATTAACAGGAATTGTAAATGCAAAAAGTACACCGGCTATAGTTGCATGTACACCGGAATTATAAAAACAAAACCACAGAATTAAACCAAGCAAAAAATTCCAAAAACCAAAAAGAAGTTTAAAATAATTCCAGATAAGCAGTAAAACAAAAATTAAAAAACCAATGAGCAAATAGCCCATATTTAATGTGCTTGTATAAAATGCAGCTATGGCAATAATGGCACCCAGGTCATCAATAATGGCTAAGGCAGTTAAAAAAATCTTTAATGCAACAGGTATCCGTTTACCAAGCAAAGAAGCAACACCCAAAGAAAATGCAATATCAGTTGCCATGGGAATGCCCCATCCGTTTTGAAATGCTGTGTTGATGTTGAATAATGTGAAAATGAATGCCGGCACCAACATGCCGCCCAATGCACCTGCTATAGGTAAAATGGATTTTTTAATTGAAGAGAGCTCTCCTGATATTAATTCTCTTTTAATTTCCATACCAACCTGGAAAAAGAAAACAGCCATAAATCCATCATTAATCCAGTGTAGCAAAGTATGTGGCAGTTGTGATGGTAGATGGAATTCATAATTCCAGAGTGAAATATAATTGATGCCCCATATTGAATTGCTGATCAGTAATGAAAGAGCAGTATTAATGATCAGGATAATGCCAATAGCACGACTGTCATAAATAAATTCAAGTAGTGGTGATATGAAATTTCTTTTTAAAAAACTGAGTGGCATACGTGAAGATAAGAAAGATGAATATTTAAATTT
>DAIOWB010000377.1:0-2275 GCA_036758725.1 Lacibacter sp. | reverse complement strand
GGATTAGAAACACTTTCATTAAGAGTACAACGTCATGTAGATAATGCTTTGGCATTAGCACAATGGTTAGAACAACATCCTGCTGTTGAATATGTATTATATCCCGGCTTAACAAACAATCCCTATCATGAGTTGGGAAAAAAATATTTAACTAATGGATTTGGAGGTGTGTTGCAGGTTGCAATAAAAGGCGGGAAAGATAATGCGGTAAAATTTATCAATTCATTGAAGTTAATCAGTCATTTGGCAAATGTGGGTGATGCAAAAACATTGGCTATTCATCCTGCAAGTACAACACATGAACAGTTGAGTGAAGCTGAACAGATTAATTCAGGGGTTGCACCCAATCTTGTTCGCCTTAGTGTAGGAATTGAACATATTGATGATATTAAAGCAGATCTGGAACAAGCTTTTCAAAAAGTTTTTGAAAATGAATTAGTAGGATAAAAAAATGTTTGATCAGCGCAGGTGCTACTATTGTGCCCCGGTTGTGTCACTCACTTCAACGTTCAGGAATTCATTGAGCTCAGTAGAAAACAAAACGTACAAGTGAGTGACACAACAACTGATCATCAGAATTACAAAAGACGGTAACATAAAATGTCAACACAACTATTTACATATAACAAGCCTTTTCGTTTAGAATCAGGAGCATTGTTGAATCAATATCATTTAACGTACACAACGTTGGGTGAGTTGAATGAAGCAAAAAATAATGCAGTTTGGATTTTTCATGCACTTACTGCTAATAGTGATCCATCTGAATGGTGGAGTGGTTTGGTTGGCGTGGGAAAGTTGTTTGATCCTGCAAAGTATTTTATTGTTAGTGTAAATATGCCAGGCAGTGCATATGGAAGTCTTGGTCCGCTGGATATAAATCCATTAACCAATGAACCTTACTATCATGATTTTCCATGGTTTACTCCCAGAGATATGATAAGGGCTTATGATCCTTTAAGAAAGTTTCTTAGAATTGAAAAAATATTTCTTGGTATTGGAGGCAGTATGGGCGGGCAACAATTATTGGAATGGGCTATTGAAGAACCACAACTGTTTGAACATATTGTTCCCATTGCAACAAATGCATTTCATTCAGCATGGGGTATTGCTTTTAATGCATCTCAACGTATGGCCATTGAAAGTGATCATACATGGAAAGAAAAAATTTCATCAGCAGGAAGTGAAGGATTAAAAGCAGCACGAAGTATTGCTTTGCTTTCTTATCGTCATTACGATGCATATGGTATAAGCCAAATTGAAGAAAGCAATGATTTGCTGGATGAATTTAAAAGTGAATCGTATCAACGTTACCAAGGAGAGAAATTGGTAAAGCGGTTTAATGCGTTCAGTTATTATTTTTTAAGTAAAGGAATGGATGCTCATAATGTTGGACGAAACAGGATGTCTATTGAAATGGCATTAAAAGAAATTACAGCAAGAACATTGGTAATAGGTATCAGTAATGATATTTTATTTCCAATTGGTGAACAACAGTTTCTTGCAAAAAGTATTAACGGTGCTCATTTTAAAAGCATTGATTCGTTTTATGGCCATGATGGATTTTTGCTGGAGTATGATCAGATAACAAAGGCTATCAGTTCTTTTTTACAACATACACAGAAGGGAGATATAAAGAAACCAATAATAAAATAATTATGTCATCAAAAAAGCAGTTAGTCATCGGATTGTTTGGATTTGGGGTAGTAGGAGAGGGCTTATATAAAATATTACATCAAACGCCATCACTTAATGCTCGAATAAAGAAAGTTTGTATTAAAAATGCAGATAAAAAGCGAAATGCACCCTCTGAATTATTTACAACCGATAAATATGAGTTGCTGTATGATGAAGAAATCAATGTAATTGTAGAAGTAATTAATGAAAGTGAACCGGCTTTTTACATTGTTTCAACGGCGTTACGTAACGGAAAAGAAGTAGTTAGTTCAAGTAAGAAGATGATTGCAGAGCATTTGCCTGAACTATTGCAATTGCAGAAAGAAACCGGAATTTCATTTTTATATGAAGCCTCTGCATGTGCTTCCATACCTATTATCCGTAACCTGGAAGAATATTATGACAATGATTTATTGCATGGATTGAGAGGTATTGTTAATGGCAGTACCAATTACATTCTAACTAAAATGTTTGAAGAAAAGCTTGATTTTAAACAAGCATTATTACAGGCTCAGCAATTGGGATTTGCTGAAGCAGATCCAACATTAGATGTAGATGGTTGGGATGCAGTAAATAAATGGGTGATCCTTTTATTACATGC
>DAIOWB010000376.1:0-2276 GCA_036758725.1 Lacibacter sp. | reverse complement strand
ACGTTGCTGGTTGAATGTTTAAGGTTTTTTCATGTTTACCTGCCAAATGAACCAAAGACTTTACCTTAGCAAACTTTCAACATTAAACATTCAACTTTAAACGAAGTATTTGAACATATGGGACAAATCAGGAAGCAAGCCATCATCTCCAGCATTGTAATTTACATTGGCTTTTTTATCGGCTTTATTAATACCTGGTTTTTTACAAAGAACGGTTCTTTTACTCCTTCCGAATATGCTTTAACCCGATTGTTTTTTGATGTAGGACAAGCCATGTTTGCTTTTGCAAACCTGGGTATTATTTCTGTGATCTATAAATTTTTCCCATACTTTAAAGACAACCTCAAGCCTAAAGAAAATGATTTGATGACATGGGCTTTAATAACAGGTATCATCGGTTTTATTTTTGTTGTAATAGGTGGATGGTTATTTGAGCCGCTGATAGTTCAGAAATTTTCCGGACGCTCCCCATTGTTTGTAGATTATTACAAGTGGGTTTTCCCATTTGGTTTAGGCATGTTATTATTCACCATTCTCGAAGCATTTAGTGGCACTTTACAAAAAACTATTTTTCCGGCATTTCTAAGAGAAACTGCACTTCGTTTATTTACATTAGTATTGATAGCTGTTTATTTATTGGGGTTGATTAATTATGATTTATTTATTAAACTCTTTGCTTTTCTTTATTTAATTATTGCCATTTTATTAGCTACCTCTTTAATACGTAGAAATCAACTTCATTTTACATTTCATGTGAGCCGGGTTACGAAGAAATTTAAATCTAAGATGCTCATACTGGGCAGTTATGTTTTTGCAGGTCAGATCATTTATATATTGGCACAGGTAATGGATAGTATTTTTATAGCCAGTTTGCTTGGATTGGTACCTACAGGCATTTTTGCATTATCATCTTACATAGCCAATCTCATACAAATTCCTCAACGTAGTATTGTTTCCATTACACTCCCTGCTCTTTCACAGGCATGGAAGAATAAGGATATGTTGGAGATTGACAGAATTTATAAACGAACCTCTATCAATTTATTATTGGCAGCTCTTTTTATTTTTTGTGGCATCTGGCTAAATATTGGTGATGCTTTTCGATTACTAAATATTCAAACAGAATATTCAACCGGAATTACGGTGATTTTTATTCTCGGCATATCAAGAATGATTGATGCCGGAACCGGGGTAAACGGACAAATTATTTCCACTTCCACACAATGGCGATTTGAATTTATTACCGGAGTTATCCTGTTGTTGCTTATACTTCCGTTAAATTATATTTTAATTAAAAAGATAGGAATAGAAGGAAGTGCCTATGCCAATCTCATTTCATTCTTCATTTATAATTCAATCAGGTATCTTTTTTTATGGAAGAAATATAACCTTCAGCCATTTAGTATAAAAACTTTAATCAGCATTTTGCTTGCTATAGCTTCTTACTTTATCAGTTTTTATTTATTCAGAGAAATGCAGGGATGGATGGGTGTTATACTCCGTAGTATCTTATTTGCAACATTGTTCATAGCCGGCATTTTTACATTTAACCTTACACCCGATGCTATGCAGTTATTTGACATTGCAAAAAAACGATTAAGCAGAAATCAGCACTAACCAAACTTCTTTAAGTCCTTAAGTGAAATTTTTCCTTCGTAAATGGCTTTGCCAATAATTACACCGGTACAACCGATGTTTGCCAATTCATCTAAATCTTTCATTGAGCTTACTCCACCACTTGCAATAAAATGAAGTTTTGGAAATTTGGTAACGATGTTTTTGTAAAGTTCTGTTGATGGTCCTTCCAGTTTACCATCTTTACTTACATCAGTGCAAAATAGCTGAAGAATACCATGATTGATATACTTTTCTATAAAATCATAAATCCATATATCAGTAGTTTCTAACCAACCCCCTACTGCAATTTTTTCATTTTTTACGTCGGCACCCAATAAAAAACGTTCGGCCCCATAGGTTTGTAACCAACTCACAAAAAGTTCTTCATCTTTAACGGCTATGCTACCAACTGTGGCTAATGCAGCTCCTGAATTGAAAACAATCTTTACATCATCTTCTGTTTTAATTCCTCCACCAAAATCAATAATCAGATTTGTTCTGCTGGTTATTACCTCCATCACTTTCCAGTTCTTTACAGTACCTGCTTTGGCACCATCTAAATCTACCAGGTGTAATCGTCTTAAGCCAGCGCCTTCAAATTCTTTGGCAACTTCCAAAGGATGTTCATTGTAAATTTTCTTTTGATTGTAATCGCCTTC
>DAIOWB010000375.1:0-2343 GCA_036758725.1 Lacibacter sp. | reverse complement strand
AGCCTAAGGTTTCACCTGCATATACTTCAAAGCTTACATTGTTTACTGCTTTTATATAGGAAGATGATTTACCAAAAAGTTTCTTTTGTTCAGGAAACCAAACGTTGAGATCTTCAACTTTAATAAGAGGGGTAGTGGTTTGATATTTGATATTTGAAATTTGAAGTTCTTCACTTTCCACTTTCCATTTTCCATTTTCTTCTTCCATAAAATCACTCACTACCGGTAAACGTTTTTCTTTTGGATGCAAACCCGGCCGGCAGGCAAGTAACGCTTTTGTATAAGGATGTTGGGGTTGAGTAAAAATTTCATGGATTGTTCCCTGTTCAACAATGTTCCCTTTATACATCACCACTACTTTGTCGGCAATGTCCTGTACAACACCCAGATCATGCGTAATAAATAAAACGCCCATTCCTGTTTCCTGTTGCAATTCTTTTATGAGTTGCAGAATTGTTTTTTGTACTGTTACATCTAAAGCAGTTGTTGGTTCATCAGCAATTAATAAAGCAGGATTGCAGCACATAGCCATGGCAATCATCACCCTTTGTTTTTGTCCGCCACTTAATTGATGTGGATAGCGTTGGAGCATGACTTCCGGGTTTGGAAGCTTTACTTTTTCAAATAATTGAACAGTTCTTTTTCTTGCTTCTTCTTTATTTACTTTTTGATGCAGTTGAATAGCTTCCATTACCTGTGAACCACAGGTAAATACAGGATTAAGTGAAGACATAGGTTCCTGAAAGATCATGGCTATTTCATTGCCTCTTACATTCCTGAGTTCTGATGCAGAAAGCTGAAGCATGTTGAATGATGATTCAGCATGATTGAAAATGATTTCACCACTTTTATAAATTGCCTGGGGTACAGGCAGCAATTGCATGATGGCAAGTGATGTAACAGATTTTCCTGATCCTGATTCACCAACCAATGCAACAATTTCAGATTTATTGATGGAAAATGAAATGTCTTCAACTGCAGTTGAAATTCCTTCTTCAGTTTTAAACTGAATATACAGGTCCTTTATTGAAAGCAGTGGCTCCATTATTCTTCAAACCGGAGGTGTTTCACCGTTAGTCCGTCATTGATCAATTGCTTGAGCGAATCAATGCCGATTTTTAAATGTTCTTCTACAAAATTGGCAGTAACTATTTTATCGCTCTCTTCAGTTTTTACACCTTCGGGAAACATAGGCTGATCACTAACCAGTAACAAAGCACCCGTTGGAATACTATTATAAAAACCAACACTGAAAATGGTAGCGGTTTCCATGTCAATAGCCATAGCCCTGATATTTTCGAGATAGGTTTTAAATTTTTCATCATGCTCCCAAACTCTTCTGTTAGTTGTATAAACAGTACCCGTCCAGTAATCTTTTTCATGATCCCTGATGGTTGTTGAAACAGCTTTTTGTAAGGCAAACGCAGGTAATGCAGGAACTTCAACAGGGAAATAATCCAGGGAAGTACCTTCACCTCTGATAGCAGCGATTGGCAGAATAAGATCACCAATATGATTCTTCTTTTTCAACCCACCACATTTACCAAGGAATAAAACAGCTTTAGGATTAATAGCACTCAAAAGATCCATTACGGTGGCAGCAGTAGCACTACCCATACCAAAGTTGATGATGGTAATTCCATTTGCAGTTGCACATTGCATGGGTTTGTCAGTACCAACTATTTCAACACTATTCCAGTCAGCAAACATTTTTACATAATTGCTGAAGTTTGTTAATAAAATATAATCTCCAAATTCTTTGAGTGATTGTCCTGTATATCGGGGTAACCAGTTCTTTACAATATCTTCTTTTGTTTTCATCTTTTATGTAATTAAATTCTGCTAATTTAATCATTTACTTTTGAGGAATGATAAAAGTTCAGTTTCCTGCGCCTGTTTTTCAAATAAAGGAACAGGATGGAAAGGAAATAATATATGACGGCTTACGCAAGCAATGGTTGAAACTGACCCCGGAAGAATGGGTGAGGCAAAATTTTTTGCAATACATCATCCAGACAAAAAAATATCCTTCTTCATTCATTGCCGTTGAAAAGGAAATAAGCCTGGGCGAATTAAAAAAACGTTTTGATATTCTTGTTTATGATCACAATCATCAGCCATGGATGATCATAGAGTGTAAAGCAATGGATGTAGAACTCACAGATAAAGTTTTGGAACAAATTGTACGGTATAATATATCTGTACCGGTTTCTTTCCTGGTAATTACCAATGGATCTTATACCTATGCATGGGAAAGGAAGGGTAGTAATTTAATAGAAGTAAATCAGTTGCCGGAATTTAGTTTGAAATAAAATGCAAGTAGAAGTAAATAAATCCTGAAAT
>DAIOWB010000374.1:0-2345 GCA_036758725.1 Lacibacter sp. | reverse complement strand
TCACTGATTGCTGCAATTTTATTTTGTGGTACTGAAACCTGTACCAGTCCCTGATTCAGATAATCTTTTTTTGTAGCAGTAGCCCCATAGAAAGTAAGGATTGATGAAACCTCTTCCCATTTTACTCCCGGATAAAATTGCAGGTTTACAAGTAACTGATTATTTGAATTTGCTGCAGCAAGTGTTTCAGTTAACTCTTTACCTTGTTTATTATTTCCGGGCATATGTACAATTGCTTTTACACCTGTTTCATACAAACGGGTATAAGAGGGAATTTGTTTCAATTTTACCTGGTAAGAATGGTCGGGTAAATAATAGAGTAATTCAATACCCAGCGATTTGAGTAGCTTTTGTTGTGTTGGTTTTAAGGGCTTATCAAAAACAAAAACAGAGTAATAACTGCCTCCAAATTTGCTTTGTTCAAATTCTGAATTAATTTTTTCTGCTGTTAGATTGTTTTTTACTTCTACTTCTCCAATTTTTAATAACAGCCTTCCTGCTGTTTTTTGTGCTTTGGATTGGAATGCAATTAATAGAATTAAAATTGCAGTTAAAATGTTTTTCTTAAGCATATGTTGTAAAGGAATTGAGTAGCTGTAAGCAGCTATAGTTTGATGTTGGATTTTTGAAAGTTGAAAGAATTTCATCAGGCTCTTTTTTTTCATGGATTTGGATAAACTCAAAAATAATCATTTTATTTGAAATAGTTGCCTTGTTTAGGCTTTTATAGGCTTAAACATGAATTCATAAATCAAGACAGGCTGTGTATCTTTACATCCTGTGAATTTTGAATTGTTGCTGAAGAAATTTGATGATGATCCCCGCCTTTTTCAACTGGCGGACAGACTCTCTTTTGCCCAAAAGCAACGTATTTATCTCAAAAACCTTCAAGGAAGTTCGTCTCAATTTGTTGCTGCTTCAGTTTTTAATCATCCATCGCAAGAACAGGTTAACCACCTGTTTATATTAAATGATGCAGAAGAAGCTGCCTATTTTCATAATACGTTAGAAAGCATCACTAAAGAACTGAACCTCTTTTACTTCCCATCTTCTTTTAAACACCCAAAAAATTTCCGGCTTTTGAATTCTTCTCATGTTATGTTAAGAACAGAAGCCCTTACAAAATTTTCCATGCCTACAGGCTTAAGGGTGGGTGCAATTGTAACATATCCTGATGCTTTATTTGAAAAAGTGGTTTTGCCAAATAAGCTTGCTGGTAATATGCTTTTCATTAAAACAAATGATACGCTGGATGTTGATAATATGATGAGCTTTTTGGTTGATCTTGGATTTGAACGAACAGATTTTGTTTATCAGCCTGGCCAGTTTGCAGTACGTGGCGGCATTCTTGATATTTATTCTTTTGGAAATGAAAAACCCTATCGGATTGAATTGTTTGGAAATGATGTAGACAGTATCCGCATTTTTGATCCTGAAACACAATTGAGTGAACGAAGGCTTGTGCAGGTGAGTATTATTCCAAATGTTGAAACTCAATTTGAAAGTGGTGAAAAAGTTTCATTATTTGAATTCCTTCCGGAAAATACAATTGTATGGGTGAAGGATTTTGATGTGGTAAAAGAACGCTTGCTTACTATGGAAGAAGATTTTCATCAGTTTCTTCAAATTTCACCATCAGCAAAACAAAATAAAAATGAAGATGAAGACCGGTTGGAAAAAATTGATCTGAACGAAAACGATTTTATAATAGCTGCAACGGTAGAAGAACAAGTTCAGCAACATCATATCATTGAGTTTGGATATCAGCAGTTTTTTCATTCTTCATCTGCTGAACAAAATTGGGAAGTAGCTTATCAAACCAAACAACAACCTGCATTCAACCGTCAGTTTGAATTATTAATTAAAGATATTAAAAGCAACACAGCTAAGGGGTTTGAAACGTACATTTTTGCGGAGAATCCAAAACAACTGGAACGTCTTCACAGCATATTTACAGATCTGAAAGCTGAAATATTATTTACACCCATTCCAATTTCCATACATGAAGGATTTATTGATGAAGACTTAAAAATTCTCTGTTATACCGATCATGAAATATTTCAACGATATCATAAATACAAAGTTAAACAGGCCTATAATAAAAGCAAAGCTCTTACAATCCGTGCATTAAAAGAATTACAGCCCGGTGATTATGTAACACACATTGATCATGGCGTTGGAACTTACAGCGGGTTACAAAAAATTGAAGTAAATGGGAAATTGCAGGAGGCTGTACGTTTAATATACAGAGACAGTGATATTTTATATGTAAATATCAACTCGCTTCATAAAATTTCCAAGTATACCGGTAAGGAAGGAAGTGTACCAAAAATAAACAAACTGGG
>DAIOWB010000373.1:0-2351 GCA_036758725.1 Lacibacter sp. | reverse complement strand
TGCAACATCCCCCGGCACTTTACAACCACCATCAGAAATAATTTGTCCACCCAAACCATGTGCAGCATCTGCACATTCAATTATAGCAGATAATTGCGGATAGCCAACTCCGGTTTTAACCCTGGTTGTACAAACCGAACCCGGTCCTATCCCAACTTTAATAATATCAGCACCTGCCAATAAAAGTTCTTCTACCATTTCTCCCGTTACAACATTACCTGCCATAATAATTTTATCAGGATGATGTTCCCTTGTTTTTTTTACATAAGAAACAAAATGTTCTGAATATCCATTGGCAACATCAATACAAATAAACTTTAAAGAAGGAACTGCTTCAATTATTTTTTTAAGTTTATCAGCATCGGCTCTGCTTGTACCTGTGCTAACACAAATAAAATCTTCCCAGCCAACAGGCACCTGTTTTACATAAGTTGTCCACTCATCAACAGAATAATGTTTATGAATTGCAGTAATTAATTTATGTGCAGATAAAACTCCAGCCATTTCAAAGGTGCCAACAGTATCCATATTGGCAGCAATGATGGGAACTCCTTCCCATTGAAACTTACTATGGAGAAATTTATATTTTCTTATTAAAGAAACCTCTGCACGGGAATTTAATGTTGAACGTTTGGGGCGGATCATTACATCTTTAAATCCTAATTTAATATCTGATTCTATACGCATAAAATAACTGTTATGTTGTTGAAGTTAATTAATGATGATGACAAAAAAATCAAATATCATTTATCCGCTTTTTTCGCAATTATGTATTTAGTTTTTTGAAAATAAAAAACCCCAACAAAAAGTTGGGGTATAATAAACTATTATTTTTTTACTTAGAATGGAAGATCATCTGCCACTTCAGTTTCAACTGATGGCTCATTCATGGGTTGAGCTGAAACGGACGGAGGATTATAATTTCCACCACCTGCATTTTCATTGCTTCTGCTTCCTAATAATTGAACCGCCTGAATACGTAATGAAAGAGATGCTCCGTTTTTACCATCTTGGGTGGTATACGTTCTTACCTCAGGTGTACCTTCAACAAACACCTGGGTACCTTTTTTAAGATAAGGAGCAATACCGGTTTTGTCGCTCCAGTATGCACAATCTACCCAAATGGTTTTTTCTTTTTGAGCACCGGTACTGTCTTTAAACTTTTCTGTATGAGCAACAGTAAAGTTGATCACACTCTTTCCGTTTACTGTGTTAACAACACAATCTTTTCCCAGGTTGCCAATAACTTGTAACTTAATCATAACTTAATTTTTAGTGCTGAATAAAATTGTTTAAGCATCTAAAATACAGTTTTTAAGTAAAATCAAACCCAAAAAATAACCAACATTTACTCACACTTGTTTTGAATAAATGATTATTCAACATAAAAAGTCCCCCCTTCATGATAAACAGTATACCCATAAAGGTTTGATTTTTCGTACTTTTGCCAATTGGCAATGAATGAATTGATTCATGCCGCTTTATAAAGAAAAAAATGAGTAAGAAAGGAAAAGTTCTGGTTGCAATGAGTGGCGGTATTGATAGTACTGTTACGGCATTAATGCTTCATCATGAAGGTTATGAAGTGGTAGGCATTACCATGAAAACATGGGATTATGCCAGCAGCGGAACCGGAGCAAAGGGAAAAAAAGAAACGGGCTGTTGTAACCTGGATAGTTTTAATGATGCCCGTGCAGCTGCAGTGCATCATGGGTTTCCTCATTATATCCTTGACATAAGAGATGAATTTGGTGATTTTGTGATCAATAATTTTGTTGATGAATATTTAAGCGGCCGAACTCCAAATCCTTGTGTTTTATGCAATACCCATATTAAATGGCGTGCTTTATTAAAAAGGGCCGATGCTATGAATTGTGATTTTATTGCCACCGGCCATTATGCAAAAGTACATCAGCATCAAAATGATCGATACTACATCAGCAAAGGAGTTGATGAAACCAAAGATCAGAGTTATGTATTATGGGGATTACAACAAGATCTTTTAAAAAGAACTTTATTACCACTGGGCGGCTATAGAAAAACTGAAATCCGTCAAATGGCTATGGATTTTGGTTACCCAGAACTGGCAAAAAAAGCAGAGAGTTATGAAATATGCTTTGTGCCCGATAATGATTACCGTGGTTTCTTAAAACGCCGTGTTGAAGGCTTGGAAGAAAGAGTAATTGGCGGAAACTTTGTTGACAAAACGGGTAAAATACTGGGCACCCATAAGGGTTATCCATTTTATACTATCGGCCAACGCAAAGGACTGGATATCACTTTTGGCAAGCCGGTATTTGTAACTGAAATTGTTCCTGAATCAAATACTGTTGTTTTGGGCGATGAAGAAG
>DAIOWB010000372.1:0-2356 GCA_036758725.1 Lacibacter sp. | reverse complement strand
CCCGTGCACCATAAACCTCTATCTGATCATTTGCTGATTCATTCATAATGTAAAAGTCACCCCTGATTTTTTCAGAAAGGAACACGAATTTAACTTGAAATCAGGTACTTCCAATATTTGAATTGGATGTTTAGCAGGCTTTGACTTTCAATCGTTTATCATATTCCGGGTTGCTTTAGCCAGTATTACATTAGGAGAGTCAATATTAATTTATTATTAAGTTATTGTAAATGTGGATAAAAAGGATTGTGAAAAAAAAATCAAGTGCAACCAGTAAACTATCTTATGGTTGAAATTAGTTAAAACAGAAAAAATTTACATGTATGAGTTTAACAGTTTATAATTCAATTCCATTAGTGCTGGATGATAGTAAACATGCACATCACTTCATACTGAAAGTGAATCCTTCAACAGATAGTTTCAGATTAGAAGGTGAAGGATTAAAAAGAAATATTTCAATTGGCCGGAGAGTTTATAATAAATTATTTCAGGTGATCAGGAATGAGTATGGCCTTACTCTTGGAAAAATTGTATATGAAGATGAGCAAATGAATAAAGGACAGGCATCAACAGAAGAAAACAATCAATTCAAATTTATAATCAACGTTGGTAATAACGCAGAAGTTTTAATTACAGATTTGCAAAAACCTGAAATAAAATTAAAAGCTTTAGTAGAATTAAAGAATGTAAGTGAAAGAGAAAGAGTTTCTTACATGCACGCTTTAATGCCTTCAGTATTAGCAGCTTTGATTTTTACAAAAGATCTATATAAGTCAATTGCAACAATCGTTAGCTAAAGATATTTGGTTGTTTGAAAATTTTGTTGCTACTTTTGCAACAGTTCTTTATATCTCTTATCAAGAAAGGCAGAGGGTAATGGCCCGTTGAAGCCTTGACAACCTATCTCATTCAAATGGGAAAAGGTGCCAATTCCATCTTTAGCAGTAAACTGTTAGAGAAAGATAAGTCAGAGTTTAAGCTTGTTTATAATTCATTTACATATTACAAAGCTCATCTGATTTTATCGGGTGAGCTTTTTTTTTAATACAAGTTCAACTTGCATTATAAATAAAACTTTTGCTGCAACCCTCTTTTGATAAGTGATTTCTGAAAAAAATTATTGTGTTTATCAAATCAAAAGAGATGAAACAAACAACTGTTCACTTACGTATTGACAAAACTTTTACAATTGAATCCTGGGATTATAAAAAATTCCCTACTACATTTGTGGAGTATATATATTCTTACATGATCAACAACAACAACAAACAATTCTCTTTTACCGCTGCTGTGCAGTGCTGTTGTTGTATGATGATTTGTATGCCGTAAGGCATACAACATTTCTTCCGATCCCATTTACGGGAAGGTTACCACATCTTAGTTTTTCATTTTTTAATAACACTTATTTAAATCTATCTTATCATGAGCAACAAATTGCATTTTGAAACATTACAGCTTCATGCTGGTCAGCAAATTGATCCAACAACAAAAGCACGTGCAGTGCCAATTTATCAAACAACATCTTATGGCTTTGATAACAGTGAACATGCAGCCAATTTATTTGGATTGAAAGCATTTGGAAATATTTATACCCGTATTATGAACCCAACAAGTGATGTGTTTGAACAACGTATTGCTGCATTGGAAGGCGGTGTAGCAGCTTTGGCAGTAGGTAGCGGACAAGCTGCACAATTTATTGCACTCAATAATATTTTACAGGCTGGTGATAATTTCATTACTACTTCGTATTTATATGGGGGTACTTATAATCAATTCAAAGTTGCTTTCAAACGCTTAGGAGTTGAAGCCCGTTTTGCTGACGGTGATGATGTTGAAAGTTTTGTAAAACATATTGACAGGAATACAAAAGCCATTTACCTAGAAACAATTGGCAATCCACGTTTAAATATTCCTGATTTTAAAAAATTTGCTGATTTAGCTAAGGAATATGATTTGCCTTTAATTGTTGATAACACTTTTGGTGCTGGTGGATATTTATTCCGTCCACTTGAACATGGAGCAAACATAGTTGTTGAAAGTGCAACTAAATGGATTGGCGGGCATGGTACAACTATTGGTGGTGTAATTGTTGATGGTGGCAATTATAATTGGGGAAATGGGAAGTTTCCACAATTTACTGAACCAAGTGAAGGATATCATGGATTAAAATTCTGGGATGTTTTTGGAGAAGGAAATCCATTGGGCTTGCCAAACATTGCATTCATTATTCGTGCAAGAGTGGAAGGGTTGAGGGATTTTGGTTCGGCACAAAGTCCGTTTAATTCTTTTTTATTGTTACAGGGATTAGAAACACTTTCATTAAGAGTACAACGTCATGTAGATAATGCTTTGGCAT
>DAIOWB010000371.1:0-2363 GCA_036758725.1 Lacibacter sp. | reverse complement strand
TCCTGCTGCTCCACGATCTAAATACCCAAGTACCATTTGACGCTCAGGCATGGCTGCCACCGGAACAGGAATTCCATCATTGCTGTCATCTACAATCAACATACCAAAAAGACCACCGGAAACGTGTAAAAAACTGGATCCATGGTGATGTGCATGATACCAATATGTACCGCCCATATGGTTTGCAGGAATATCCCAAACAAAATCGCCACCACGGCCTCCCTCAAAAACACGTGTTACATCATCACTTGGCGTTTCACCGGAAATGTGTAATCCATGTGTATGAATATTAGTTGCATTCGGATCTTTAAAAACATTTTCACTTGTGCTTAAAGCTGCATAAGGTAAAGTGTTGTGCAGTCTTATAATATACTTGTTACCGGGAGTAACCTTAATGGTTGGCCCCGGAATACTGTAGCTTCCACCTTGCTGACGATATGCCCGTGTTGTGAGTGTTTGTCCATTGTTCATAACGAAAGAGGCTTGGCCTACCTCAAGAACTCCACTATAATAGGCCTGTGGATTGCTTGCTGTTACGGGTTGGTAAGTCCATGTAAACTGTTGTGGGTCTTCAATAAGATTAGAGCCTGAACATTGAGCCTCTACTTTCGAAGTGAGCACAACTAAAAACAGAAATAAAATAAAACTTCCAAACAGGGAGCGTTTTATTATTGTATTATTTGAATTTCTCATAAATAAGTAATTTTTATTTATAAAAGTTTTAGTTGCTGTTGAAGCAGGCATAATAAGTTAATAACAATAAAACAAACTTTCTAAAGTTTGTAGATTTTGGTTACAAAAATTATGAATGCCGTTTTTAAAAAATTAAATTGTATTTACGCTGTTTATCAATTCCAATAACATCACAAATCAGAAGAGGATTAAATAGAATTACAAAGGGAGAATTAATTGAAAAGGAGGATATCTATTATGAATTTAAATGAATTCTTGAAATAAATAATATTTATTTTATCATATAGTTAATGGGTGCACCACCCATATTAAAAACGGTAAATTAAAAGTTTTGAATTTAATAATCTTTGTGTACACATTATCACTGTGTTAAATCCCTTTCTCTGCTTAACTTTATTGGATGTACAATCTTCCTCATTTTAAAGAACCGGATAAAGCTGTTGTTATAGAATTCATGAAACAACATCCGTTTGCCATGATGATAGGAAGTGCCAATGATCGTTCAGTGGCCACTCAAATTCCATTGTTGTTTGAAGAGCGAAACGGAAAAATGATTTTGCTGGGTCATATGATGCGTAAACAGGACCATCAGCTCGCTTTTGAAAAAAATCCAAATGTACTGGTTGTGTTTACAGGTCCGCATACTTATGTAAGCGCAACCTGGTATAGCAATCCGCACCAGGCAAGTACATGGAATTATTTAAGCGTACATGCAAGAGGTAAACTAACTTTCCTTGATGAAGCTGGTTTAACAGATGCATTACGGAAACTGACGATGCATTTTGAAAAACAAAATCCTCATTCCTCATCAGTGTTTGATAATTTGCCTGCTGATTATACAAATGAATTAATGAAAGCCATTGTTGCTTTTGAAATTGAAGTGGAAAGTATTGAACATGTTTTTAAACTCAGCCAGAACCGTGATGAAGAAAGTTATGAACACATTATTGAAAAACTGAAAGCAGAAAGTGGTGAAGCGGCAGAAATAGCTAAAATGATGGAAGAAAGAAAATCAAAAGTGTTTCCATCATGAGAAAATATTCCTGTTACATACTGATTATATTTTTAATAAGTTGCTCAAATATGAAAACTGTTACAAATACCCCTTCAGGGGATGGGGGCTTGGCTTTTGATAAACAAGGCCATCGTGGCTGCAGGGGATTAATGCCTGAGAATACAATCCCGGCAATGATTAACGCTTTAGATTTAGGAGTTACTACGCTTGAAATGGATGTGGTGGTTACAAAAGATAAAAAACTCGTTGTATCGCATGAGCCATTTTTTAATCATGAAATTACAACCAAACCCAATGGAGAATATGTAACTGAAGCTGAAGAAAAAAGTTTGAATATTTTTCATATGAATTATGATGAAGTGATGAAGTATGATGTAGGTTTAAAGCCACATCCCCGTTTTCCTCAGCAGAAAAAGATGAAAGCGTACAAACCATTACTGAGTGATTTGCTGGATAGTGTATCAACTTATGTGAAGAAAAGCAAAAGACCATTTCCTTATTTCAACATCGAAACAAAAAGTTTACCAATTGCAGATAATATTTATCATCCAAGGCCCGAGGAATTTGTGGAACTGCTGATGGCTGTGATTAAAGAAAAAAAAATGGAAGGCCATGTCATCATTCAATCTTTTGATTTCAGAACACTGCAATACCT
>DAIOWB010000370.1:0-2372 GCA_036758725.1 Lacibacter sp. | reverse complement strand
TTAAATAATCATCAATAAAACCAATTGCTCCCATCCAAACTGTAGCAAACAACATAAGAAGGATGTATACTTTACTTACATCGGCCAGTAATAATGTGGGAACAAGGATTGCCAGAATTATGATAAGCCCACCCATAGTTGGTGTTCCTTTCTTTTGTTGCTCTCCTGCAAGGCCAAGATCTCTTACTGATTCACCAACTTGTTTTGAATGTAAATAGTTGATAAGTTTTTTACCGATTAATGTTGAAATAATAAGTGAAAGCAAAACTGCCAGCATTACCCTGCTGGTAATAAACTGAAACAAGTTATCACCCGGGAAATTTATCCCCTTACTATTTAACCAATCAAATAAATTCTTCAACATTTGTAATCAGTTGGTTTTGGTATCACTTTTCTAAAAGTGTAAACATATCGTTCAACACTTTCTTATCATCAAATTCGTATTTCACTCCTTTTATATCCTGGTATTTCTCGTGCCCCTTTCCTGCTACCAGTATAATGTCTTCACGTTTTGCCAAGTTCACTGCCGTTTTAATTGCTTCCTTTCTGTCAGCAATAGAAATAAACTTTTTTTTTGCTGATGATGTTAACCCAAATTCCATATCGGCCAGTATTTCCAAAGGATCTTCAGTACGTGGATTATCACTGGTGAAAATTACTTTATCACTTAAATCACATGCAACCTGTCCCATCAATGGTCGTTTTGTTGTATCCCTGTCGCCACCACAACCAACAACTGTTATGATTTGCTCGTTTCCTCTTTTCAACTTTTTTATAGTAGCCAATACATTCTCCAACGCATCGGGTGTATGTGCATAATCAACAATACCGAGAATGAGTTCAACAGGAGAAATGATATAATCAAAACGGCCTTCTGCTCCTGTAAGATTGCTGAGTATTAATAAAACTTTTTGCTTATCCTCTTTTAATGAAATAGCTGCAGCATAAACTGCAAGTATATTGTATGCATTAAACTCACCTATTAAACGGAAATGCACTTCATCATGATTAATCATCATGTGCAATCCGGTAAGACTATCATCTAAAATTTTCCCTTTAAAATCTGCCACTGATTTTAAACTGTAATAAAGTTTATGTGCTTTGGTATTCTGTAACATTACTTCGCCCCGTTTATCATCTTTGTTACTGATGGCAAAAGCATTGGAGCCCAGGTTATCAAAAAACGATTTCTTTACCCTGATGTATTCATCAAAAGATTGATGATAATCGAGATGATCATGTGTGATATTGCTGAACAATGCACCGGTAAATTCAATTCCTGTAATACGGTGCTGATGAATGGCATGGCTGCTGCATTCCATAAACACATGTGTACAACCCTCACCATACATCTGCTTTAATAAATGATTCAAACTAATTACATCGGGTGTTGTATGTGTTGAAGGAAAAACCGTGTTGCCAATATAATATTCAATGGTAGAAATTAATCCGCATTTGTACCCCAGGGCAGAGAATAACTTATAAAGTAATGTTGCTATTGTAGTTTTACCATTGGTTCCTGTTACACCAATGACCTTCATTTTCTCAGTTACATTTCCATGAAACTGATTAGCCATATATCCTGCAGCTTCTGCACTGTCAACAACTTCTATATAAGTTATATGATCATGCAAATGATCTGGAAGAGTTTGGCAAACAACTGCAGTACATCCGTTTTCTATTGCTCTTTTGATATACTGATGCCCATCTGTTATTACTCCTAAAATGGCAATAAAGCAAGTACCGGCTTTTGCATTACGAGAATCAATCTGCAGATCTTTTATTTCTACAGCAGTTGATCCGTGAACGCTCCGGATATGTACTTTGTATAATATATCTTTTAACAATGCCATCAGTTGAGATATAAAATAATTTCTTGTCCTTTTGCAACAGATGAACCTGCAGCTACAGACTGATTAAAAATTTTTCCTTTTCCGTTAACCTGAATTTTCATGCCTGCTGTTTCTAAAACATACAATGCATCCTTCAACCCCATGCCTTTCACATCCGGCATCATATTACCGGCTGTATTCATTGTTTGAGATTGAAATGTATTATTCTTTAAAAATGATCTCCGCCAGTTACCAACCAATTGATCGGTATAACTATAACCGAATTGTGATGAAATAGTCAACAATTCTTTTTTTAATCCACTAAACGTATACTGCATTGAATCGGCAACAGCAGGTATTTGTATGGTTGCCTGTTGTTCAATAAAATATTTATAAAGATGATCGGCAATTTCTCTGAACACCGGCGCAGCCACTGTACCACCATAATAATTAGCAACTCTTGGCTTGTTTTTTATAACTACAATAATGGAATATTGAGGCTTTTCTGCAGGAAAGTAACCTGCAAAGGCAGATTGATAA
>DAIOWB010000369.1:0-2375 GCA_036758725.1 Lacibacter sp. | reverse complement strand
CTTCCCCGGAGGAATGATGATTGGAACCGACAGCCATACTGTAAATGCAGGTGGCTTAGGAATGATTGCAATTGGTGTAGGTGGTGCAGATGCTTGTGATGTTATGGCCGGATTAAGCTGGGAATTACTGATGCCAAAATTAATTGGGGTAAAACTTACCGGCAAACTCAATGGTTGGACAGCACCTAAAGATGTGATCTTAAAAGTGGCAGGTATCCTTACTGTAAAAGGCGGCACAAATGCCATTGTGGAATATTTTGGTGAAGGTGCAACCAGTATGAGTTGTACAGGAAAAGGAACCATTTGTAATATGGGAGCTGAAATTGGTGCTACCACTTCAACATTTGGTTATGATGAAAGCATGAGTCGTTATTTAAAAGCAACCGGCCGTACAGAAGTTGCTGATGCTGCCGATAAAATAAAAGAATACTTAACCGGTGATGCAGAAGTGTATGCCAATCCTGAAAAATATTTCGACCGTGTAATTGAAATAAACCTCAGTGAACTGGAGCCGCATTTAAACGGACCTTTTACCCCTGACCTGGCAACTCCTATTTCTCAAATGAAAGAAGCTGCTGCTAAAAATGGCTGGCCCACAAAAATTGAAGTGGGTTTAATAGGAAGCTGTACAAACTCATCTTATGAAGATATCAGTCGTGCTGTAAGTTTGGCAAAACAAGTAAGTGAAAAGGGTTTGAAATTAAAATCAGAATTTACCATTACGCCCGGTAGTGAGCAGGTGCGTTTTACTATTGAAAGAGATGGTTTCCTGAGTGTGTTTGAAAAAATTGGTGCAACCGTTTTTGCAAATGCATGCGGACCATGTATTGGTATGTGGGACAGAGTTGGTGCTGAGAAAGCTGAAAAAAATACCATTGTTCACTCCTTCAACAGAAACTTTGCAAAAAGAGCTGATGGCAATCCAAATACTATGGCATTTGTTGCTAGTCCGGAATTAGTAACGGCATTAGCCATTGCAGGAGATCTTACGTTTAACCCGATAACCGATTCATTAATGAATGATAAAGGTGAAATGGTGATGCTTGATCCGCCCAATGGTGATGAGTTACCAACAAAAGGTTTTGCAGTTGAAGATGCCGGATACCAGGCACCTGCTGAAGATGGCAGCAAAGTACAATTAGATGTAAAAGCCGATAGCAAACGCCTTCAGTTATTATATCCATTCCCGGCCTGGGAAGGAACAGACCTGAAAGGCTTAAAACTCCTTATTAAAGCCAAAGGGAAATGCACAACTGATCATATTTCAATGGCGGGCCCATGGTTAAAGTTCCGTGGCCATTTAGATAATATCAGCAACAATATGCTTATTGGGGCTGTAAACTTCTTTAATGAAAAAACAGATAATGTAAAGAACCAGTTAACCGGTGAATACGGTACTGTACCCAATACACAAAGAGCATATAAAGCTGCAGGTGTAGGATCAATTGTAGTTGGAGATGAAAACTATGGTGAAGGCTCATCGAGAGAACATGCAGCCATGGAACCACGACATTTAGGTGTACGTGTTGTATTGGTAAAATCATTTGCAAGAATTCATGAAACCAATTTAAAGAAGCAGGGCATGCTGGCATTAACCTTTGCCAACAAAGAAGATTATGATAAAATTCTTGAAGATGATACAATTGATATTGAAGGTTTGATGGCATTTACTGCAGGCAAGCCTTTACAGGTTGTATTAAATCATAAAGATGGCAGCAGTGAAACCATCCAGGCAAATCATAGCTATAACCATCAGCAAATTGAATGGTTTAAAGCAGGTGGTGCTTTGAATTTGATAAGAGCAGAATTTGCAAAAGGATAAATTTAAAAAATGTAAATAATAAAAAAAATCCTCTGTGTTTACAGAGGATTTTTTATTTCATAAAGAATATTTTACTGTTTTATAAACTTAATTTTTTTAATGTCTTTATCATTATTTATTGCATTAAGAATATACTGACCTTTTGGAAGAACTGAAAAATCAAGTGTAATTCTGTTGTTACCGGCAACCACCTGTTTATTTAAAACCAGGTGTCTTTTCCCCGAAAAATCAGTAACGTATAACTGAAGCATATCATTTATTGCCGATGAAACATTTAATGAAGCTGATGATTGAACTACTGAGGGAAGCATAGCATTCAGTTCAAATCCTTTGGTTCCATTAAACACAGCAACCACAAAAGAATTAATAGAAACATTTGAAAGTGCGATCATTTTTATGCGGTAGTATTGAGTGCCTTCTTTTCTTGATAAATCTACATAATCAAAAGGTTGTGTACATCTCAGCTGATCTGCAGTGATTGATTCTATTGTTAAGAAATTTCTCCCGTCTGCTGAATGTTGAATTTCAAATGTTGCTTCAGTTGTAATACAGG
>DAIOWB010000368.1:0-2379 GCA_036758725.1 Lacibacter sp. | reverse complement strand
AAGCTTTTATTAAATCCTGTGAATAGGTTGCTATTCCACATTCTCTTGGCGGATATGATGTAATAAATAGAATCTCAGGTAACTTCTTATCGTTAAGAGATTCTTCTGTTTTATTTGCTATTTTATAATAGCCATTATGTTTAAAGGCAACAGTTAATTTGTTTTCTTTATTTATCAGAGTTTCATTTATCATTTTTTCAAATTTGGCAAACGTTAAAAATCACTTCTATTAAAACTGTTACTATTCGTATTTCTACATTACATTTTATTAAACTTATTAAGCTGTTGTTACAACTTCTGTGGCTGAACAAGGAATTTCAGTTTGAATATTTAATGTTAATTCTTTTAAAAGCGCAGATAAGCTCATAGAGGCGCAGGCTATTTGTTCATCAGCTGCTCCATAGTAGATATATAGCTTATCTCCTTTAATAACTGTGCCGGTTGGGAAGCAAACATTGTTCACTTCGCCTTTTAATTCCCAATCTGCTTCAGGCTTAAACAAGGGATAGGGTAAACGGGCAATTTCTTTCTGAGGATCATCCAAATCAAGTAAAGCAGCACAGGCAGAATACACATATCCTTTTACCGTATCATGTACTCCATGATAAATCAGTAACCAGCCAAATTCTGTTTCAATTGGCGGGCATCCCCCGCCTATATAACTTACTTCATGTTCATGTTTTGGACAAAGAACTATTGCATTATCTAATTGCAGAAAATAATGTTGCCAGAATTCTACATTCAGTTCCTGTAAGTTATTAATTGAAACAATTTGAATATCGGGTCTTATCCGGTGTAAGAAACATAATTTGCCATTGATTCTTCTTGGAAAGAAAATGACATTTTTATCCCAGATATATACTTTCTTGCCCTGGTTTTCAGTTATGCCATTATGTTTATTATAACGAAGATATTTTTCATTTAATGGATTTTTGGTGCCTGCGAGGTGACTAAATTCATCATATGTCATCTGTGGAACAATTAAACCCAGCTTTTCCCAGTGAATTAAATCTTTTGATATTGCCAGGGCACCCAATGCATTTACGCCATCATAAGCTGAGTAGGTGAGATAATATAAATCTTCAATCTTAACAATACGTGGATCTTCCACACCATGTGATTCATAATCAAATTGCGGAAACAGAACCGGTGTTTCAAAGCGTTCTGCTACTGTTAAAGGATCGCTTAATCTGCAATAACCTATACTTGAGTAATTGCCTTTACTCACTGCTCTGTAAAAAAGATGAATATGATCTCCTTCACTTATTACAGCAGGATTTAATACGCCTTCATTTTCAAAACCTAAGGTGGTTTTAAAAAAAAGAATACCTTCTTTATATACGTCAATCATAATTTATGTTTAATTGTTATAAATCAGTAAATAAAAAAAGATACAGGAGTAATGAATTGTTTTCCGGAAGAGTAAAGTTGAAATATTTTGAGTAATAAAGTGTTACATAACAATTTCAATATGTTACATGATTCATATATGAATTGAAAAACATCTGCTAAATGAATACTGGCCTGTTTGCCAAGCCTGTACAACCAACATCATTACAAATAATATTTAACAGGGAAACGCAACACAAAAGGATAGAATCCGTTCAGAATTATCTTTAAATACTTATGATAATGCTAATCAGGAATATAAATATCAAACTGTGCACCTTTGTTTAATTCACTGGTAGCAATAATGATGCCCTTGTGGTTTTCAACAATTTTTTTTACAATAGCAAGACCAATGCCTGTACCGGCAAATACATCTTTTCCATGTAATTTTTGAAACACTTCAAAAATGCGCTCACTGAAACGTGGTTCAAAACCAATACCATTATCTTTTACTGTGATATGACAATACATTTTATCCTTTTGTAGTGGAGTTGTGTATTGTGTTTTTATTTGACTTCCTTTTACAATACTGCTTTTTATAACGATATGTGATGGAATATCAGGTTTTGAAAATTTAAGCGCATTGCTGATGAGGTTATACATGAGCTGGCGAAACTGAAATGTAATGATGTTTGCCGGGCATAGTTCTGTTGCCTCAATAATTGCATTTTTTTCTAAGATTGTATCTCTTAATTCAATTTTAACTTCTTCAACAATCACATTGAGATCTTTATTTTCAAATTGATGATCTGTAGTGTTAATACGGGAAAAGGCCAGTAAATCATCTATGAGTTGCTGCATTCTTGATGCTGCCAGTTGCATCCGCTGAAAATTATATTTCCCTTTTTCAGAGAGATTTTTATTTTCATTTTCTAGTATGATTGTAACAAAGGTTTGTATCTTTCTCAGGGGTTCCTGCAAATCATGGCTTGATATATAAGTAAAAGCCAAAAGCTCTTTATTTGCAATAATGAGCTCAGCCGCTCTTTT
>DAIOWB010000367.1:0-2412 GCA_036758725.1 Lacibacter sp. | reverse complement strand
ATGGCTTTATTCATCTCAGCAATAAAGCCCACCAATGGCAGTACACATAACATAATTAAAATACCTGCAAGGGCTCTGTTGAATTTAACACCTGAATGAAAACCCAGCTGTTGAAATGGCTTTTGCGATACAATACGGGCAGTAATAAAAGCCGGAATAAAAAAAACAATAACGGTTGATACTACCTGCATCACTTTAATTGCATTAATATTGGCAGGGTTGAGCATCTCTTTTTCCATTGAAAAAACCGACTTCCCCGTCATAATTACCCAAATTGGGATAGCCGCAGCACTGCCAATAATGAAACATCCTACCCATATACCCATTAAAACAAGAAATTCAACGCCTGGTTCTAATCTTTGTTTGTATTGATTTTGGTACATAATGACTCGCAGAAAGTGGTTAAATTTGCAATTCTTTTTAAACGTGGTAAAGATAGGTAACATATCGCTTCCTGAGTTTCCGCTCTTGCTTGCTCCTATGGAGGATGTAAGTGATCCGCCATTCCGTGCAGTCTGCAAGGATAATGGAGCTGATCTGATGTTCAGTGAATTCATCAGCAGTGAAGGTTTAATACGTGATGCCATCAAGAGTCTAAAGAAATTAGATTTTGATGAAGAGGAACGGCCATTTGGTATCCAGATTTTTGGTGGCGATGAAGAAGCCTTGGGAATGAGTGCACGAATTTGTGAAACAGTAAACCCTGACCTGGTTGATATCAACTTCGGTTGCCCGGTAAAGAAAGTAGCCATGAAAGGAGCAGGTGCAGGTGTATTAAAAGATATTGATCTGATGGTTCGTTTAACAGCATCTGTTGTAAAATCTACATCATTGCCTGTTACTGTTAAAACAAGATTGGGATGGGATGATAATACAAAGAATATTGAAGAAGTAGCAGTACGCTTGCAGGATGTGGGAATTAAAGCATTAAGTATTCACGGACGTACACGTTCACAGATGTATAAAGGTGAAGCCGATTGGACACTCATTGCAAAAGTGAAAAACAATCCACGCATACAAATTCCCATTTTTGGTAACGGAGATATTGACTCACCCGAAAAAGCTGTTGAATACAAAAACCGTTATGGAGTTGATGGAATAATGATTGGCCGAGCAGCAATTGGTTACCCATGGATTTTTAAAGAGATTAAACATTTTATAAAAACCGGTGAACACCTGCCTCCTCCTACCATTGAACAACGTGTAGAAGTTTGTAAAAAACATTTACATAAATCGTTTGCCTGGAAAGGACCAAAGGTTGGCATTTTTGAAATGCGCAGGCATTATGCTAATTATTTAAAAGGCTTACCTAATATAAAAGAATTCCGCAGCCGGCTTGTTATCTTAAATACTGTTGAAGAAATTGATGCGGTGTTAGACGAGATAGTTACAAAGTTCAGTGGATTTGAATTTGTACATTCAAAAATTGAACTCATTAATTATCATGAAAAGTGCCCGGTGAATTAGGGTTTATTTTGATATTACAAACTCCTTTAACCCGTTAAGGTAAAGATGTCCTCTTTTCTCTGCAAAGAAATCGGCTGTTAATGCTGCAATTGCCATTATAAATAATCCAATACCTAATCCTGCCAGGAACTGTTTATCAATATTATTTCTGAAATAAAAGAATAACCCTAACCCAAATAACCCCAATATTATTTCTACATATCGATAGATGATAAAGTTTTTCATTACTGTTTCCATTCTGGGAATCTCTTTTTCTTTCAGTTCTCCGGGATTCATATCATAGGCATACACATTACGTATGCGGTCACTATCACTTCTGGTATAAACGGTGTAACCAATAACCCCTAATAACAAGCCAACCAATGCAAGAGGTACTGCAGCTCCTTTATAAAAATTTGTTTTGATGATAAAGAAAAAAATAACAGCGAGGATAATCCCTGTAATACCAATCGCCATAAAAACCCAGCTCTCTGCTTTTTCCGCATTGAAATACTTTTCAATATCAGCTTTTGAAAACATATTATTTGTCTTTGGTTATTAGTTTAAAGTACCCTGCAATGGAAACAATACACCACACTGCTTCCAATACAATGAAAGGTACATAATTAATAAGATAAGAAGCATAGCAGGCAAGAGCAGAACCAACCATATTAAAAATGAAAAACAATCTGCCTTCCTTTGTAATGAATGAAAAGGTATTGAGAAAGAAAGCAAGAAGAATTAATCCAACACCTGCTGTGCCAATGATATCTGAGTAGTTCATACTTAAACTGCAAATTGCTTTAAATGATGATTGATGTGCTTCCATATTAAACGGCCCCACAACTTTTTATTCATTTGTCCAAATAAAGGATGTGGTCCTAATTCAGTAGCATTTTCAACTTCTGTTATTCGTTGTAATAACAACTCTTTTTCTTTTTCAAATTGCATTACTTCCGGATTTGT
>DAIOWB010000366.1:0-2426 GCA_036758725.1 Lacibacter sp. | reverse complement strand
CAGGTGCTGATGCATTGGTGCTGTTCAATCGTTTCTATCAACCCGATTTTGATATTAATGAACTGGTAATTAAAACAGATTTGCATTACAGTGAATCCAGTGAAATACGATTACCGTTACTCTGGATTGCATTGTTGTATGGAAAAGTAAATCTGTCACTGGCTGCTACTACCGGTGTGCAAAGTGCCGTAGAAGTAATAAAGTATCTGCTGGCGGGAGCAGATGCAGTAATGACTGCTTCTTCTTTATATAAAAACGGTATTCCTTATTTAAAAACGATGAACCGGGAATTGCAGGACTGGATGTATATGATGGGCTTTGATAATATCAATGCATTTAAAGGGACAATGAGCCAGCAAAACATTTCAGACCCCACCGCCTACGAAAGAGCGAATTATATTAAAATACTGGAAGGAGTAAAATAAAATGAAAGAGAACATTATTCAATTTATCAAAAAACAAACATGTGCAAGTATCTGTTGCGTTGATAAAAATGGAAATCCATATTGTTTCAGTTGTTTCTATGCATTCAACAGTGAGGAAGGATTGTTGTATTTCAAATCCTCATCCGGTACCCGTCATTCAGAAATAATTTCTGAAAATCCAATTATTGCAGGAACAATTTTGCCCGACAAACTAAATATACTGTTGGTTAAAGGGATACAATTTGAAGGTGTAGTTTTACCTGAAAATCATTTTTTGTGCAAGAATGCTTCGGCTAATTATCATAAAAAGTATGCGATTGCATTAGCTATGCAGGGAGAAATCCTGACTATTCAGATTAACAGTATTAAGATGACGGATAACAGTATGGGATTTGGTAAAAAAATTACCTGGTTGAGGAATGAAGAAGTTGTTAATGCTTCATAAGCTTTTGGTTTTTTATAAAATAAACTTCAATTTTTTGCTTGACTGAAATTACTTACGCTTAAAAATCTGATTTCTATTGTCGGTGTCCCTGTTCATGCTATATTCAATACTCAAAGAATAGTATGGAAAGAATTATTAAAGGCTGGTTTATTATTTTTCCACTTTTTATTTCACTGGCAGTCATGTCGCAGGATGAAACCCAGCTAAATAAAAGGCTGAAAGTTTATATTGATTGCCGGAATACACGTTGCGACCAGAATTTTATAAAAACAGAAATTACATTTGTTGATTTTTTACTGGACCGTTTATCAGCTGATGTTCACATTCTCATCAATTCCCGGGGTACAGGTGGCGGTGGCCGCCGCTATGAGATGATTTTTTTTGGTAGAAATCTTTTTGAGCAATTAATAGATACCATCACCTATTTCGAAAAACCGATTACTACTCAATCTGAATCGAGAGAGTTATTGGTAGGGCATCTTAAATTGGGTTTAATACCTTTTCTTATTAAAGCAAAATCAACTCAAGGAATTAGCGTCATTGTAAAACAAGATTCAGTTTTCGGAAATATGCCAGGAACAAATCAGGAAAGTAAAGACCCCTGGAATTACTGGGTCATCACCTTGCGTGGTGATGGAAATGTAAATGGTGAAAAAGTTTATACAAGTTATGGTTACAACGGCAATTTCTCTGCAAGCCGTGTTACAGATGAATTAAAAGTTGGATTCAGTATCTATGGCAGTAATAACAGAACCAGTTATACATTTGAAACGGATACGACTGTTGAAAAGTTTGTGGCGAAGACAAACAACTATGGGTTGAATCATAATTTTGTTAAGAGTATCAACAATCATTGGAGTGCGGGATATGAATTAATTTTTAACAGTACTACTTTTTCCAATTTTAAGCGACAGTTGTACTCTCGGTTTGCAGTAGAATATAATATCTATCCTTACAAACAGATTAATAACAGGTACCTCGCTTTCAGTTATGGAATTATCACCAGGTTCAACAGGTATTACGATACAACTATTTTTGATAAGCTGAGAGAGACTTTATTTGCACATTCTTTGCGAATGAATCTAGCGCTGAACAAAAAGTGGGGAACGATTAATGCCGGAATTGCATACCACAATTTTTTTAAGAATTGGGCATTGAATAGTTTTACGATGAACTTCAGTGTGAATGTCCGTGTTGCCGGCGGGCTATCATTTTATATTGCTTCATCCGGCGGGTTGGTGCATGACCAGGTATACCTTGCAAAATCGGGTGCAACACAACAAGAAGTATTAACCCGGATTCGTCAATTGAAGTCAAGCTTTTATTTTCAAAACCGATTTGGTATCAGTTACCGCTTCGGGTCCAAGCTGAATAATTTTGTGAACCCACGGTTTGAAGGAGGATAAATTTTTTAGACCCGTTCAAACCTTGCCTGGAAAAACCGCAGTTAATAGGTTCAAGTATCTTTTTCATCTCACTATTATATAATACCACTGATGGTAAGGGCTAAGCATGATATAATCCGGAAAATTCAAATCAATATTTTGAAGTTTGAT
>DAIOWB010000365.1:0-2506 GCA_036758725.1 Lacibacter sp. | reverse complement strand
ATTCCAAAAAATGATTCAAGCTTTTTGATTGATTTTAATTCTCCTTTTTTATCAAGTAATCTGTTTACAATGACAGCAGTGGGCAATAAAATCCAAACGTCAGATTTGGTTTCTCTTAATTGTTCAATTGCATTCCATTCAACCTGCATTCCAAATGGGTCAAGAAAAATTAATGCTGCATATTTAAGAGCTTTACTAATTGGTGATTTTGTTTTTTTCAATGCGGTTGCCAATTTTAGCAATTCTCCATTACAATCTCCAGCCCGAAATTCCAACTTTCCTTTCTTGCCATGATTCAGGTGAAGAATTTTATTTTTTAATTTAATTAATGATAATTCATTTTTTTCATTGAAATAATAATAATTAAACCTGTATTCATTTCCCATTTTAGATATTCGTTCAGCCGCACCTTCATAAACATGTTCTTCTAACTCAGAAAATTCCAGTTTTAAATACAATGGATTTTGTTCATCACCCTTTTCACCGCTTCCTGCAAAACCATCAAAATAAATAGTCTCCCAATATGGGTTTCTTTTCATAATTGTGAGATAGGCTATAACATAATTCTCAAAAGCATCAAGCTTTTTTTCCGCCCACGGACCTCCCCAACTATCCCCTGGTGGTTCATTTAATATATTTTTGTTCCATGTCATGCAGCCAACACTTCATTTAATTCATTAATAATTTCATCTGTTTTATCACCAAACAGTTGCCATGTTGTCTGAACCCTGATTCACATGATCTAAGGATTTCCATGATGTTTACTGCCTGAGCATTTTATTGTTGTGAACTCGTTTAAACTCCAGGCTTTTCGCTCCAAAATTTATCAGCAATCCTATTTCCATTTTATATGCTTCAAGGTAATTCATCGCCTGTGCCAAATGCACATCCTCCAACCTGATTATTGCTTTCAGCTCAACCATTATTTTTCCATCAACAAAAAAATCTACCCGTCTTGTTCCAATTGCAGCGTCCCTGTAGAAAATCGGCATTTCCATTTCTCTTGTAAATTCGAGCCCCGCTAACTGCATTTCTATTTCCAATGCTCTTTGATAAATTACTTCCTGAAATCCATTGCCCAATCTTTTATGGACCTCCATTGCACAGCCTATGATTTTTTTTGTTAACTCTTCGTATAACATTATCAGGTAATCTTATAATCCTTTAATCATGGTTCAGACAGTTTAGGCCGCCAACACTTCATTTAATTCATTAATAATTTCATCTGTCTTTTCTCCAAACAGTTGCCACATTTTTCCCAGCCCGCCGTTTTTATTAAAAGGATCTAATTCAAAATCTTCTTTCTCTACATGAAAACTATTGGCTACATAATCTTTTATCATCCGCAGCCATTGCATCTGCTCTTCGGTAAATTTTGTTGTTGTGCCGGCCTGTTTTTTAAATACCCATGCCTGGAAATTTTTATCAACGGTTTTATCATAACCGTTCAGCTTGCTGTCAATGCCACTGACCCTTCTTATCAAGCTTACAAGAGCTATCAGTTCATTTTTAGGCGAGCCATTGGCTTCCTTCAATTGTTCATAAGCCCTCCACACATGTGAAGGGGCGATTAGAGGTTGCTCGGTTTTTATTTTTTCGTACAGGTCTTTAATCATTTTGTAAGTGAGTTCCCTGCGGCGGTAGGCCTGCCCGTAAAAAATCTGCAGTGCTGTTATCTCTTCTTTATGTGCTTCTATCCATGCAGTAAAATTGCTAATGGTGAGTGCCGCCGCTGCTTCCTGGTCCTTTACCCAACCAATATTGGTTACTTCATCTATATTAATGCTATCAATTACCTGGTCGTATTTTTTACGAACATCAACAATATAGTTTCGTAAATCGGGATTATGGAAAATAGAAACGGCTGCTTCGATCAATTTTGCATGCTCATTGTTTATGGCACTTTCAATTTCTTTGGGTGATGCTCCCAACTTTTCACTTTCAACCTTCAACTTTAAACTTTGTATCGTATCAGGGTCGTGTGCATTCAGCAATTGTTTTACCACAAGATTAATCGTATATCCATTGGCCTGCTCTGCAAAATTTGTTTTTTCTTTTTCGTTTATCTGTTTATCTAAACGGATTAACCGGTTCGCCAGTGTGCTGAGTATTTCTTCATCTGTGTTTCCCATTGCTACATTCTGCAAAAGATCTTTCAGACTCATTCCGGGCTTTTTCTCCAATGGGCGGCTATCGGTTTTTTGTGAACTCTCCACACCAATAGCATCAATGATCACAAAATGGTCCTTGGTAAATTTAGCTGATGGAGTACCGGTCGCTCTTAATTGTTCCAATGAACAAGTACGGGTGCCACGGCCTTTCATCTGCTCGTAATAGCTTCGGCTTTTTACATCTCTCATAAATACCAAAACTTCTAAAGGCCGAATATCTGTTCCGGTTGCGATCATATCTACTGTTACTGCAATGCGTGGATAGTAATCATTACGAAACTGGCTGAGTACACTTTTGGGATCTTCCTCGCTTTTATAAGTTATCTTTTTGCAGA
>DAIOWB010000364.1:0-2518 GCA_036758725.1 Lacibacter sp. | reverse complement strand
TTGTACCGGAGAGCAGACTTGAACTGCCGTCCGCCTTTTGGCGGATATGAATCCATTTTGCTTTTTTAGAAATGAAAAAAAGCCCTCTTTTGTGAGGACTTTCATTGTACCGGAGAGCAGACTTGAACTGCCGACCTTCGGGTTATGAATCCGATGCTCTAACCAGCTGAGCTACCCCGGCTAATGGGCGGCAAAGATAAAGGTTTCAGGCTTTTTTTCATCAGTATAAGTGAAGCTTTTTTATATTTAAGTATGATTCGAATTTCAACGGTAAATGATGCTGAAGCTTTTCTGGATATCTATTCACCATTCATTCTCAATTCAGGAATTACCCAGGAAACAGAAATACCTAGACTTGAAGAATTTAAAAAAAGGATTGAAAATACCCTGGCCAATAAACCCTGGCTTACTGCTGAAATAAATGGCAAAATTGCCGGCTATGCTTATGCAGGAAATCATCGGGAGCGGAAAGGGTATCAATACTGTATTGAACCCTCCGTTTATTTACATCCTGATTTTTATGGACGAAATATTGCTACAGCTTTATATGATGCATTATTTAAAATTTTAAAATTGCAGGGCTATGTAAATGCCTATGCTGTTATTACACTTCCCAACGAACGAAGTGTTGCTTTTCATGAAAAGTTTGGATTTCGTTATTTAACAACTTTTAAAAACATAGGCTATAAATTAAATCAATGGCACGATGTAGGCTGGTGGGAATATCAGATAAACCTATACGAAGCAAATCAACTGGTTTCTCTTAATGAGCTGAATAAAGGTTTAGTAAACGAAATTAGTAAGCAATCATCTCACCTCATCACGAGTTAAGTAACTTGTTTATTCTTTCTGCCACTTTTTTTGCATTGGGCAGCATCGCCTCTTCTAATCCGGTGTTCATAGGAACAGCCGGTAAATTTAATGCGCCTAAAACTTCAACCGGTGCATCTAAAAAATGAAAGCAATGGTAGTTAATTCGATGTGCTAATGCTTCGGCAAATGAATTGTTTTGTTGTTCTTCAGTAAGTACTAAACACTTCCCATGTTTTTTTACGGTTGCATATATCAAGTCTTCATCTAAAGGATATAATGTACGTAAATCAATAATTTCAACTGCACCCATAAACTGAATTGCGGCTGCTTTGGCCCAGTATACGCCCATACCATATGTAATAACACAGCAACTTTCACCGTCATCAATCACATCTTCATCGGCTTTTAATGCAACAGCAGCTTTACCCAATGGTATTATATAATCTCTGGAGGGTTCAATTGATTTTGCATCGTCGGTTCCAGGCACTTTACTCCAGTATAACCCCTTATGTTCAAGCATTATTACAGGATTAGGATCAAGAAATGCAGCCATCATTAAACCTTTCATATCAGCTGCATTTGATGGATAAACAATTTTAATCCCTTTTATAGTTAATAACATTGATTCAATACTTCCGCTGTGATAAGGGCCTCCACCACTATATGCACCTATTGGCACACGTATTAATGTTTGTACCGGAAACTTACCACAACTGAGGTACGATGATTTAGAAATTTCAGTTACCAATTGATTAAGACCGGGGTAGATATAATCAGCAAATTGAATTTCTACAATTGGCTTTGCACCAACTGCACACATTCCTACAGTAGAACCAATGATATAAGCCTCTTGTATGGCAGTATTAAAAACCCTTTCATCACCAAACTGTTCAGCCAATGTTGCAGCCTCACGAAAAACACCCCCTAATCTTCTTCCAACATCTTGTCCGTACAACAATGCTTCAGGATGATCTTCCATTATTTCACGAATTGCAAATAAAGCTGCATCCACCATTACTATTTTTTTATTACCAGCGGGTGAGCGTTCTCCTGTTTCATTAAGTACAGGCGTTGGAACAAAAACATGTTCTTCTACAGTTGAGATGATTGGTTCTGCTGCATGAACAGCTTTTTGAAAATCAGATTCAATAATTTGCTTTGATTCAGAAAACAGATTGTTCAACTCTTCTTCAGTGATGCCTGCATCAATACATTGCTTTTTTAATTTCGGAAACGGATCATTGGCAAAATGTTTTTCCAGATCTTCTTTACTTCTGTAAAATTCTTTTCGTACCCCACTTGTATGATGATTTAACAAGGGAACATATGCCTGCACCAGGTAAGGTGTTTGATGCTCTCTTACATAATTTACAACATGCTCCATCGTTTCATAAGCATCTTTAAAATCACTTCCATCACAACGAATACGGTTCATGCCAATAAAGCCGTCTGCATATTCGTAGGCATCCATGGCACGTGCTTCTTTTGATTGTACACTAATTCCCCAATCATTATCCTGTACAAGGTAAATAACTGGCAACTTCTTTAACACTGCAAATTGAAATGCTTCACTTACTTCACCTTCTGTAATACTTGCATCACCCAATGAACAAATAACTACAGCCCCCCCACCCCCCAAAGGAGGGAATGATATCTCTGAATTTTTAAACGCATCTGTTATATCAACATGTTTATCAGGTGAGGT
>DAIOWB010000363.1:0-2518 GCA_036758725.1 Lacibacter sp. | reverse complement strand
CCAAGATTTGCTTTTGATACCAGGTGAATGGAAACATTATTTTTCCCTGTGCTTTGTAACAATGAATGATAGAATTCCACATTACCGTTTAATCCCAATTCATCATTTAGCTGATATTCCCAGCCATATACATCATATAAACCAATAAGTTTATGCCAGCCTTTTTGAATTTGACGGCCCCTTGCAGATGGGCCCATGATTCCGAGTGTTCCTCCATATAATAATACAGAACTGTTCTTATAAATTTTTGTAATTCCATACGAGCCATATAGCCATCCTGCATAAGGACGATCCATATTCTGAAGAACTAATGCTGTTGACTCGTTGTTTTTATATGGATTGAAAACTTTGTGCGCTGCTTCCAGGCGATTGATTTTTTTTAAATACTTTTTTCCGGCTGATGTTTTAGCTAACCAGTTATAGTTGATAATAAAACCATTGGAATAATAGCGGTCTGTAAGTTCAAAATCAAAATTATCATTGTCTGTAATTACAGTTAATTCCTTTGAATAGGTTTTTAAAGGAGTTTGTGCAGCAGATGCATATGCAAGCAGCAAAAAACAAAGAAAGGGAAAAGATGATTTTATGTGCATAGAAATACAAGAATACAAATTTTTATTCTTGTTCATTCTTGTTCGTTGATAATAAATTTCGGATCACCTCAGATTCATACCCCTTTTGTAACAGGTAATCCTGAATTTTTTTCTTTTTGATGAAATGATTTTTTTCATGCTTCAGTTCTTTGCTTTTTAAATCAAACAGCTTTTGTATTGTTTGCATATAATCAGCATCGTCAATTACTTTCAATCCTTTCTTTATACAATACTCACTTACCTGTTTTTGTTTCAGTTCATATTTTATTTTTACCCGGCCCCATTTTTTTAACCGGAAACGGCCACCGGCAAACAATGCTGCAAACCGTTCTTCATTGAGGTAATCTTCTTCTATTAGTTTTGAAAGCAGCTCTTCCACTTCAATCTTTCGCAAGCCAAAGCCATATAATTTTTCTTTTACTTCACTGTGGCACCGTTCCTGGTAAGCACAATAATGTTTTGCTTTTTGAAAAGCCTGTTCTTTACTTATATGTTGCTGAAACATGAAAACGAAAATAAGAAAGCATTCAGGAGCGAATGAATATTTCCATTCAATTCTTCTTTGTTTTTCTTTTTAATTGTGCCGGATGATCGCCTCCCGGCTTTACAAAGAAAATGGAGGGCTCGGCTCTTCCATCGCCATTAATATTTCCATCAGATAATGGATTGCCGGCTGCATCTGTTGCCTGGATGGTCCAGATAAATGTTAAGCCTTTATCTTTTTCTATAAAGGCGCTATCTGTTTGTGATGCATAAGGCAGCATAGATAATTGAGGTTGCCAAATGTATTGTGTTGTTGAAGTAACTGCTTTATCTAATACAGGCAGGTTGCTTCTAAATGCCTGCATGGGCGTTTGGTCGTTCAGCACCTGGAACACCTGTACACGATATACAACAGGTGAAGAAGGTGTTGGTACTACCGGCGTCCATCTGAAGATGATGGCTGTTTGTGCTTTCTCCTGCGATAAAGTCATTTCACTTGCAGGCATTACTGGTATTGGAAGTTGCAATGCAGCAAGAAAAAAACTGCGGCAACGTTCTTCACTTACAGGTGCATAATCTGAAGCGTTGACCAACGTAATGCAAAGCTGATAATTATCTGAAGGGAGTTTACCTGTTGATTGAAACCTGGTTTTATATTTTCCGTTAAATATCATTGACTCTAATGGCAGCACTTCTGCAGCAGAAAAAATATTATTACCATCTTTTAGCTGTATAGCTCTGGCAGTTGCCAGATTGGTAGTAGCCGCAACTGTTCCATCAGTGAGTTTAATTTCAGTTTTTATTTTTACCGGTTGAACAGCGCCGCTTGCCCTGTAATTAACAAGATAAGTGAGCGTTTCTTTTCTGTTACTCCATTCAGATAAAGTGCCGGGCGGAGTTGTATTTACAAACAACGATACAGTTATTTGTGAAAAACCACATAATGTAACAAGAGTTAAAAAAGAAATCAGCATTAATTTTTTCATCTTATAAATTTATTTTCCAAACCGGTATTGCAAACCGGTTCTGATATTACTTTCAAGATAGTTGGCACTATTAGGAGTAATTTCATTTCCATATTTAAAATAATTGGAGCTGATGAAATTGTTCCATGTTAATTTTTTACTCAGCTTCCAGTCGATAGTGCAAGAAGCAACAAAGTTGTTATTATTGGTAAACGCATTTGTTTTTGAATAATTATACTGAAGCTGTCCTCTGAAGTTTGCTTTCTTTTTTGCAAATGGCATACTTAAACCACTGCTGATGGTGATGAGCGTAAGTTTAAATAAAGGCAACTTGTTGTTAAAATACATCAAACTGAAATCGGGTGTAAATTCTTTTGTAAGAAAAGTTGGAATGTAGGTTAACAGTGCGGTGTGTGTGTTGTTTGATGTTACCAAACCGGTAAACACATCCCGTTCATCGTATTTGCTGTAGTTATA
>DAIOWB010000362.1:0-2549 GCA_036758725.1 Lacibacter sp. | reverse complement strand
GCTGTGTTTAATAAATACATACAAAGATCATCGGCATTGGCAATAACTTCAGTGCCAATTGATTTTCCGAAATAATAATCTACCTGTGGAAAAACATAAAATGCACCATCAGGTTCTGCATAACTCCAACCCGGAATTTCAGCAATCAATTCTTTTACCCTTTGCTTTCTGCGTTCAAATTCCTGTTTCATTTCCAATGTAGGTTTCAGATCGGTAGTTAATGCAACAATAGCAGCTCTTTGTGTAACAGAATTAGCGCCACTTGTAAATTGTCCCTGAATTTTTTCACAGGCTTTTGCAACATCTGCATGTGCTGCAATATAACCGAGGCGATAACCCGTCATAGCAAAACCTTTACTCAAACCATTTACAATAATTACCTGGTCTTTAATTTCATCAAACTGTGCAATGCTTTCGTGGCTGCCAACAAAGTTGATGTACTCATAAATTTCATCAGAAATAATATAGATCTCAGGATGCTTTGCAAATACGCCTGCCAGACTTTTTAATTCTTCTTTGCTATATACTGATCCTGAAGGATTGCATGGAGAGGAGAAAAGAAAAACACGGCTTTTATCTGTAATGGCATTTTCAAGTTCTGCAGCAGTAATCTTGTATTTATTTTCCATTGTAGTTGGAAGAATAACTGGAACACCTCCGGCAATTTTTACCAGCTCCGAATATGTAACCCAGAAAGGCGCAGGAATAATTACTTCATCTCCCACATCAACAGTAGATAAAATAATATTCGCCAGACTTTGCTTGGCGCCTGTAGAAACCACAATGTTTTCAGGTTTATAATCAAGATTATTATCCCTTTTTAATTTAGTACAAACCGCTTCTCTTAAATCAAGATATCCTGCAACAGGAGTATAATGACTATAGTTTTCATCAACCGCTTTTTTTACAGCTTCTTTAATATGTTGGGGTGTATCAAAATCGGGTTCACCTAAACTGAGATCAATCACATCAACACCTTTGGCTCTTAATTCTCGGCCGAGCTTAGCCATTTTTAATGTTTCGGGTTCACTAAACCGGTCTAACAGGGAAGAAAATTTCATTTTGAAATAAATTATTATTCTTGATTTTAAAAATCCAGTGGCTTTGAAAATTTAAATTTATCGGAGCGCAAGTTAACACATGAACGGCTATTACTTGTTAGTTGTGTTTAATTACAGATAAAGAAAGTGAATCGGCACCGGTTCTTTTTTGGTATCCTTTAAACAGAACTGTATACACCTGGTTACTTTCAAACCTTAGTTGATAAGACTTAATAATTACAGATGTATTTTTTTTAACCAGCTTTAGCAAAACAAATCCTGTATCAATAGTAACAAACGAGGCAAGGTTTCCATCATCAACTTGCTGTTGTGATAAAAAATAAGAAGCATTGTTAAGTAAATTAGTTGTTGCATTATTCCCTGTAACATTTACAGTATCCATATCCGGGGAAAGAAACAAATAACGCACTTTAGCTTTTGCCCTGCCCGGAGTATCTAACTGATCTTTTAAAAAAAGATACTTGATTGTAGTTGCAGATATTGAATCATAAATCCAGAATGAAAATTTAGTAGATTGATTGCTGAATAAGGTATTAGCAATTTCTATTGTTCCCTTTTTTATTTTATAATGATTAAATCCACTATCGATTTGTTGATAGGAAGAAGTATTTGAATTCACTCCTGTAACATATGCATACTCAGCAGTTCCTATTGCTTTTAAATTTTGCAATACTTGCAATTTACCAGAGTTGGGAGATGCATTAACAACATAAATTGATGATTGAACTCCCTTCACCTGGTCTTTTTTTGAACAGGCGATACATAAAATACTTATTGATAAAATCAGATACTTCATTATTTGTCGTACTTCACTTTAAACTTTGATAGATCAGGAATATTTTTACGGTGGCGCTTGAGTTCATAATCATAAACCTGCTGTCCCAGCTTTTCTAAGAAAGGCAAACCTACAGTATCAAAATCATAATGGTCATCATTTAACACTCCATCAGCATTGCAATAAATGGTAGCGCTGAGCATAAACTCAATATTTTTTTCAAAGTCAACGATATAAGCAACATCGGTTAAAAATCCATAAGCCCACCCTACTTTATTGAAGATGCGGATATGTTTAGGTATGGCTGTTTTCTTTTGTGTGCCAAACATGAGGAATTTTACATAAGCATCGTAATGTTCAACCAAATCATAATCCGGATAGGTTGTTTCAGATGGAAGCTGGCTCATATACTTATATAAAAACCGGTAATCGTCATCACTAAAATTAAATCGTTGCACAGCAGGAACGGTTTCAGGAAAAATAACACTTCGTAAAATCTGATGCAGGTCAGTTAAATAAAACCGGTTCTTACGGCTGAAATTCAAAGGTTCCTCAATCTTTACATCACCCTTCATATAAGCCTTTCCAACAAAATCATTTCGTTCAATATACTTATAGGTACTGCTAATGTTGGGTTGTTCATACAAGATTCGCCCGGTTGTATCTCTGAAACTGATGGGATTGGTATTGCGGTGCTGATCTTCAGGCATTGA
>DAIOWB010000361.1:0-2563 GCA_036758725.1 Lacibacter sp. | reverse complement strand
GATTCAAATATTAAAGAAGGTGATGGTGTTGTTGTTGGAGAAGTAATGAGCAACAGCGCTGCCGAAGAAGCAAACATTAAAAAAGGCGATAAAATAATTAAACTGGATAATAAATCAGTATCAACCTGGAGTGAGTTAACAGGAACTGTAGCCAGTTATCGTCCTGGTCAGAAAATTGCAGTTACATATATAAGAGGAGGAAAGGAAAATACAGTAAACCTTATATTAAAAAACAGTTCTGGTAATACTGATATAATTAAAACTTCTGCTTTGGATAAATTAGGCGCAGAGTTTGAATCACTGTCTGCTACTAAAGCAAAGGAATATGGTGTGGCCGGCGGGGTAATGATTAAATCATTAAGTGATGGACTACTTGCTGATCAAACAACAATTAAAAAAGGATTTATTATTGTACGTGCAGGCAATAAAGACATTAAAAATGTTGATGAACTTAAAAAAGCAATTGAAAGTGCTGGTAACAGCATCATCATTGAAGGAATTTACCCGGGTTATGAAGGTGTTTACACTTATGCAATTAATGATCTTAAAAACGAACAAGAACCTTAATATTAAAATGCATTTAAAAAAAATCCCCCAAATGATTGGGGGATTTTTTTTATTTTGAAAGGATGATATAGCCCCAGGGATCTATATTAAAATCATCTGCACTATTTCTTTTCTCTCCATTCATTACATTTAAAAATTCTCCTCGTACACGTAAATCTCTTAATGAAAAATTGAGTTGCAGATCAGAAAAATTAAGGATTACAATGATTTCTCTTTCTTTATTTTTTCTTGAAAAACAAAATAATTGATCAGGATGGTCAGTTGCAATTCGCCAGGTAATTACTTCTTTATGCCCGGCTAGAAGTGCAGGATTATCCTTTCTAAGTAATAAGAGCGTTTTATAAAATTGATGGAGCTCAGGATTAGCTGTCCATTTAATTTCATCTTTATCAAAAAACTGTAAACGTTTTGAATTTGGCATTTCCTGACCACTGTATATTAAAGGAATCCCATTCCATGTACAGCTGAATACTGCCAATGGAATTGCCATCTTTCCGTATTTTTCGTATTCAGTACCGTTCCAGCTATTTTCATCATGATTAGATGTAAAGAAAGACCGGATATGCTGAAATGGTTTTTTAAACTGATAATTATTTAAAGCTTTATCCAGTTCATTTATTCTTCTGTCTTTTTGATAAAACACTTCTGTTTTATGCATCCAATGCCAGGTGTAGCTTACATCAAATACATGTGCATAAATTTCTTCATTCCACTGGTCAAATTCTCCCAGCCAGAATAACTTTTTAACTTGATCTAATACAGTTCTTGCCTGGTGCCAGAAATCAACCGGAACCAACATAGCCATATCACATCTAAACCCATCAATGTTACATTCTTCAACCCAGAATTTCATAGCATCAATCATGGCTAAACGAAGATTGTGGTTATAAAAATTAAGATGAATAACATCTTCCCAATTTTCTACTGGCGGTACAAAATTGCCTGCATGATCCTGTGAATAATAATCAGGATGCGAAATGGTCCATTCATGATCCCAACCGGTATGATTGGCAACCCAATCGATAATGACTTTCATTCCAAGTACATGAATGTATTCAACCAATTGCTTAAACTCATCAATACTACCAAACTCAGGATTTGTATTTACAAAACTTGAGCAAGCATAATAACTGCCCAATGTTCCTTTTCGGTTTTTAACTGAAATGGGAGTAACAGGCATAAGCCATATAACCTCAACACCCATATCTTTTAAGCGGGGCAGATGTTTTGCAAAAGCTTTAAAAGTTCCTTCAGAAGTATATTGACGGAGGTTCACCTCATAAATATTGGTAGAGTGAACCCATTGAGCAGGTTTTATATCAGTTGACATTTTGGTCTTATTTCAGGCATCAATAATACGAAGCAATGTGCTATTCCTGATTAATAATTTTCAACTTTCAAACTCTTTACCTTTGCGGTTGTTATACCATTTTATGAAGAAATTTGAAGTTCCTAATATTTACAGAAGCTCTCTTTTGAGTGCAATAAAAAACAAGCGTAAAGAGGATGATAAAATGAAGAAAGACTTCACTCCTACTTTGCTGGATCTCGGCTCTGTAAAATTTCATCTTGCCCGCCATTTTGGTTTTTGTTATGGTGTGGAGAATGCCATTGAAATTTCATTTAAAACTATTGAAGAAAATCCCGGTAAGCGAATTTTCTTATTAAGTGAAATGATACATAATCCACAGGTGAATGCTACTTTAATAGAAAAAGGCGTTCAGTTTTTGCAGGATACTTATGGAAAGCAATTAATCCCTTTTGAAGAAGTAACAAAAGATGATGTGGTACTGATTCCTGCATTTGGAACTACACTTGTAATTGAAAAGATGTTGAAGGAAAAAGGTATAACAACTGAAAAATACAATACAACCTGCCCGTTTGTAGAAAAGGTTTGGAACAGGAGCGAACAAATAGCATCAAAAGGTTATTCAATAGTTGTTCATGGCAAACCCAAACATGAAGAAACAAGAGCTACATTTTCACATGCCAGTTC
>DAIOWB010000360.1:0-2581 GCA_036758725.1 Lacibacter sp. | reverse complement strand
TTTCAAAACGGATAAACATAATTAAACCATCACCACCAACAGATTTTAATTTTCCATCTTTATAATTTTCTGTCCATTGTGGTGAAAGCAGATCAGGAAAACCCCACAGCGGCCATTCTTTTTTTCCTCTTACTAATTTCTGTATATCACCTAATGCCAGGTCTGTTCGTCCAAAATGAGTTATCATATAGTCATGTACAAACTTGTATGTTTCAACAGCTTCCTGTTTAGTAATTTTTCTTGGTGCCTGGTTTGCCAATATTTTTGAAAGATGCTGATAGGCTAATAAGAAAATACCTGCACCCTTACTATCTGCATCTCCTTTTCTGTTCCATGATTGAAATGTATTGATTAGTTCAGCATATTGAGGATAATCAGATGCATTTAAATTAAACATGCTGTCAATCTGAAATATGTAACGAAGCTTTTCGGGCAACTGCCTGTCGAATTTTATTTTTTTAAATGATTCAAAATCCAGTTTTGTTTCTGGCATTTGTTCTTTCACTCTTACACTTCTGTTATTATCCCAGGTTTCCCATCCATCTTCATATGGAAATAATGACGGGTTGAGATTATCTTTCTTATCGGTTGCTAAAAAAGGTGAATGGTTAGTATTAAACAAGTAGCCGCTTTTTGGATTTATGTATTGCGGCAGTTGAGAAAACTTTCTGAAGCTTGTCCATAAAGTTTTTGACGTGTTGCCTGGTACTGTACTTTTCCATTGATATTCTTTTGAGGGATTTCTTACCGGCATTAAAGCATTGTTTACATAAAAGATAGTATCATACTTATCAGCGTAGGTAATATTAAACATAGATAACCGTTGATCTTTGATGGCATTATAAAACTCAGTGAAGTTTTTTGCTTTATCCATCATATACCATTGTTCTAGTGAACGAATATCCATATCGGCACCCAGGCGAATTGAAAAATATCCTTGTTTATTTTTCATGGTTGCTCCATACTTACTCCAGTAAACGGTGCGACTAACAGCAACAGGAATTCCTTTCACATGTAGTTTTATTTTTTTCTTTTCAAGTTCTATCCACTCACCATCAAATTTATATTGTGTTGCATGTTCGGGATTCATTTCTAATTGGAACACATCCATCCGGTCGCAAAAATTAACAGTATGTGCCCAGCCAAGATTTTCATTTACTCCATGTAAAATACAAGGGCCACCTGCTAACAACCCACCAAGAACATTTAAGCCTTCTTCACTGTTAAGATGTGCTTCATAAAAAGCCTGCGATCCTGTATTGGGTTGATGAGCATTCACTAATAAAAAAGCTTCTCCTGTTGTTGTTTTTGATGGGTGCACAGCTATAGCATTACTTCCCTTTTTATTCAACTCTGGTAAGGTTACTTCTGTATTATTAAAAATATCCATCAACGCTTTATCGGCTCCGTTAAAAACAGTTAATGCCAGAACGGTTGCTGAAACATATTCCTGCAAGCTGATGGGAAATATTTTTTTGTGCAATACTTCCTCAGGGTGTGCTTTTGCATAATTGTTTATTCCCTGTACATAACCATCAATAAGTTTTAAAAAAGCTGGTGTTAAAGTATTCCATTTCTCTATTGTAATTTCCCTGCAACGGAACAACTCAAAAGCATAATCGCCTGCAACAGCTTTTTTACCTAATACTCTTCCCATTAAACCTTTTGCAGGCAATATTACTTCCTGTATACTTTTAAAATCATCTTCAGCATTAGCCCAGGCAAGACCATAAGCTACCTCTGCATCTGTTTTGGCAAAGATGTGTGGTACCCCAAAACTATCCCGTACAATATCAATCTTTGACGGATCAATTTTTGATTGTGAAAAACCGTTTATTGTAAGCAGCAATGATAATACTGCAATTGAAAATGAAAATTTCATAAAATTGATAACAGATTATATTTAAAAAGTTGATTTATTTTTTGCGTTTGTACTTATCATGAATAATTGTTTGCACCGGCACATTTTCAATTTTACTTTCCAGCCAACTGATGATGTCCAGGTAAACAAATGCTCTTGTTTCATAGAGGTTCCCTTCATACTTACGGATGCGTAACAATAATTTTTCCAAAGCCGGCTTAAATTTATCAGGAGATAATTTAAATGATTGTCTCAGGAATTTAAACATCTCTTCTTCAACTGCACTGAGGTTATCCATTTTGCCCATAAACCGATAGACCGATTTAATCAGGTATTCAAGCAAATCAAAGTTACCCAGTTCATAATGTGCAATTAAATGTAACAGTCGTGCATAACATTGCAGATCAGTACGCAGATCAACTTTCCAGTTAATGATCCTGTTAAGGTATTCAATTGCTTGTTCATTGTTACCGCTTCCAAAATATAAACAGGCAATTTTATAATAGAAAGTTAGTACACGGTGCCTGTCTAAGAACAATTCATATTCTTCCAGTTTTTCTTCAATATGCGGAACTAATCGTAACCCATCTGTAAATGTTCCTTCCAGGAAATTCTTGTTAATCTTTGCGATGTACAAATAAACAAAACTCAATATGCGGTAATTTTCATTTTGCTGTACAATTTTTCGCTGATAAAAATTCTCAAATAAATGAATTGCTT
>DAIOWB010000359.1:0-2589 GCA_036758725.1 Lacibacter sp. | reverse complement strand
CATCATCTTTTCGTTGATAAGTGTGTGCACCAAAGTAATCTCTTTGTGCCTGTATGATGTTTGCACCTGATTGTTCTTGTGTGTAGGAAAATAAGTAGTGTGCTGCACTTGTAAAACAAGGTGCTGCTATATGATTTTCTGTTGCAAATACTACAATGTTTTTTAAAGCTGAAGAATGTGTAGCAACCTCTTTAACCATTTCCGGTTGAAACAAAATACGTTTATTGTTTTTTAATGAGTTACTTAATGTTGCCATTAATTGTGAACGGATGATACACCCGTTTGTCCAGATTCTTGCCAGCTCTGGTAAATCAATATTCCATTGATTGGTTTCAGATGCTGCTTCAACTAAATGAAATCCCTGGTGATGATTGACGATTCTGGCAATACCATAAGCATTGAATAAGGTATTGATATCAATTGATGAGGATTGTTGTTGAATTGAATAAATGGCTGCAGCTTGTTTTCGTTCAGTTAAAAATTCTGATTGATAGCGGGCAAATAAAGCAGCTGTTAATGTTGGAACGGGTACACCCAGTTCACACGCTGCAATAGTTGCCCAACTTCCTGTTCCTTTGTTTCCTGCTTTATCAAGGATAAGATCAATGAGCCATTTTTCGCCTTCTTTCTTTTGTAAAATTTCAATGGTAATTTCTAATAAATAACTGTTGAGGTTAGTTGCAAATTGTTCTTTTAATAACAAAGCAATTTCACCGGGATTGTAACTGCCTGTGCTTCTTAAAATAGATACTACTTCTGCAAGCAATTGCATTTCTGCATACTCCAAACCATTGTGAACCATTTTTACAAAATGCCCGGCGGCATTATCTCCCATATTGGCACAACAGGAATTTTGATTGCTGTCTTTTGCTGCTATGCTTTCCAGGTAATTTTTTACTTTATCATATCCTTCTTTTGAACCACCAGCCATAATTGAAGGGCCTTTTAATGCTCCTTCCTCACCACCAGAAACACCTATTCCCAAAAATAAGATTCCTGCATCCTTTAATTGTTTAGTTCGTTTTTCAGTGTCTTTATAATAAGAATTACCAGCATCTATCAAAATATCATTTACAGAGAGATGTGGCAACAACAAAGCTATTGTATCATCAACTGCATTACCTGCAGGCAACATGATTAATATTTTTCTGGGAGTTTGTAATGATGAAACAAACTGTGCAAGATCTTCAAATCCTTTTGCCTTTGAAAGTTCAGTATGAGTGGCAATAAAATTTTCTGCAATCTTAACTTCTGTAACCGGAACATACCTGTTGTAAAGTGATAAAGAAAAACCCTTGCCGGCTAAATTTCTGCTGAGACTTTTGCCCATAACACCTAAACCAATAATTCCAAATTCCTGCATAACGTTTAGTTTTGAAATGATGTATTCAACAATTTGAACTGGCAATAATTTTATATCTGCTTCAATAGCATTGGTAGGAACTTCTAAAATATCAAATTGTGATTGAAGTAAAGATGTTGGCATATAATGATCAGCTCTTTTTTCCATTCTGCCCAGGATGGTTTCATAATTGCCTTTCAAAAATATCCATTTGCAATGTTGTTCTATTTCTTTACTGAGTAGATCTCTGTACACCTGCTTTAGTGCAGAACAGCCAATAATGATTGATGTTGATATTATTTTTTCGGTTGCAAAGTTGTTGATATTTACAAGCCATGGCCAACGGTCTTCATCTGTTAGCGGCAGCCCGGCTTTCATCTTATTAATATTTGATTGCGGATGAAATTGATCTGCATCATAGAAAGCATAGCCAGTTTTTGCAGCAAGTAATTGTCCGATGCTTGTTTTACCTGAACCGGAAACACCCATTATATAAATGACCTGGTTTGGCATATTGTTTCCTGATAAATAACAAATGAAATAAAATAAAATGCTTTTAATTACAGATGAAGATAAGATTTATCATTATAAAGTTTTCATGGGTTGTTGCCATGAGATAGATGTTTATAATTATTAATAATATCTCAATACAGTTGTATATGAAAAAACCGTAAGAATGAAAGTGAAAGTGCCGGTTTTTAGAATCAGTTTGATTCCTGGTTTAATGATACAAGAAATGTATCAAGCAGCTTGTTAAATGCTTCCGGAGTTTCAAGCATGGGCACATGTCCGCATTCATCTATCCACTCTAAAGTTGAATGGGGGATGAGTTTATTAAATTTAATCGCTACTTCAGGAGGAGTTACAACATCATTCCGTCCCCAAATTAAACAACAATCGGTTTTGATTTTTGAAAGTTCTTTTTCAAGGTTATTATGGATGGTAGATTTGGCAAGTGATAAAATCTGTAAAGCTTTACGGCTGTTTACAGTTGCAAAAATTTCATCAACGAGTTCTTTGGTAGCAACAGCAGGATTGTAAAATGTGATTTCGGCTTTTTTCTTAATATAGTTGTAATCACCTCTTCTGGGAAAAGTATCACCCATGCCTGTTTCGTATAATCCTGAACTTCCACTTAATATAAGTGAGGTAACTTTATGTGGATGCTTGAGCGTATATAACAAGGCAATATGTCCCCCCATCGAATTGCCCAGTAAATGAAATTTTTCCAGTTTAAGTTCATTGAT
>DAIOWB010000358.1:0-2606 GCA_036758725.1 Lacibacter sp. | reverse complement strand
CTTGTTTATACCTGAACACAACAGCAAACTGTGTTGGTCCCGATCCACTTGAAGAGTAAACAGCAACGGTTTCTCCACCTGCGGTCCATACATTTTTAAAACTCTTTATAGCATCATAAACTTTTCCAGCCCAGCCAACTTTTGTGAAGTAATGTGTGATTTGAATTTTATCAGAATAATCACCAATGGCTACAGTGCTTAATGAATCGATGTATGCACTGTACATGGAAGAACCCCGGTCAGTTAAATAAATTGCAACATTTTTATTCCAGTCATTATTATGTTCGTTTCCCAGATTTCCCCTGGAATCAATAGCATCCCAGCTGGTAGGACCTTCAGTAATATGATATCCTCCCGCATCGGGCCCTGATGAAATTTCAAACACACGCCATCTCCAGTCGCCGGTATGATATTTTTGTGAATGATTTGCAAGAGCTTTTTCAAACTCAAGCACTTTGTCTACTTTCGGAAAAACACGATTTACATTTACAATGTTTTTGGTTTGGCTTATACCAATTATAGGAATAAGCAAACAAAGAAGAATCATTTTCTTCATTTTGGTTGATTTAAAAATTAATAAATAAGGAGGGTAATGTTGAGATAGGGGGCGAGTAAAAAGTAAGATAGAAAAGTTATTTACTAATTCAAAGCAAACTAAAAATTATTTCTAATAATTTTTATACACTCAACATTTGTATTTTAATAAGCAAAACTTGTAAATTTTCTATGAAATAAATGCTCCAAATTGTGTCATGCATTTAATCTTTTTTAGCTACACACATCCAATCCCACGGAGAAGGTTCTGCCAGCCATTTAGGTGGATTGGTAAATTCTGTTTTCCAGGTATAGTTGATTTTTTCAATCCGTTCAACTGTAAAGCCTTCAAGCGTAAGTAATAATTCCAGTTCTTCTTTTAAATAATGTTTGGTAGGTACATTGTCAATATCCGTAACACCCTGTTTAATATTTTTTGCAAGGGCATATGCTTTTTCAACTGATTCAATTTTTTCTTTATGATCATCATCTACATTCCAGCGATGAGCAATAATGTTAGCAAAAAGCTTTGATTCCAGTGATGGGACTACTAATATGAGTTGGCCACCTTTGTTTATACAAATATTGAGCGATTCAAAAAAGCTGATTCGTTTTTTTAGATTATCTGTAAGAATTGCATTAATACAAACAGCCACATCGCAGGGAGTAACAGTTAAATTATAAGCACTCATGTCCAGGCGTTGGTATTCTACATTTGTGTATTCTTTACAGCGTTCACTGGCCAATTCAAGATTTTTAGCTGAGATGTCTGTAGCTACAACATGTTTAAAAGCAGTTGCCAGCAAAGGAATCCATTTGCCTATTGCACAACCAAGATCTGTTACTGTTTTTTCTTTAGAAGCTACCTGTTCAATAGCAGTTACAATTTTTCCGCTCTTATCATTCTGAAGTACATCAAAAATTTCTTCGTGATAATTGGGAGCTATGCGTTCCCAGTAGTTTCTGTCCATATAGCTGAATTGGTTAGTAAAATATATTTTTAAAAGCTAAAGATAATTTTTTTGATGCAGAACAAAACAAACCCATTTATCTTAGTAAGAAAATTAATAGAATCTTTTTTAAGAAAATAGTTTATTCTTTATGAATGAAATTAAAATAAGACTTGCAACAAAAGAAGATGCTGAGTTAATTGCAGAACTGAGCCGCACAACTTTTTATGATGCCTTTGCAAAGGATAATACAAAAGAAGATATGGACTTCTTTATGAATGAGCAGTTTTCTAAAGATGCTTTAATGAAGGAAGTAGAGGATGGAGATGGTATTTTTATTCTTGCTTATGCTGGTAATGAAGCTTGCGGTTATGCACGCATGCGATCGGTAAATAACGAAAAAACGTTAGAGCATGAAAATGCTATTGAAATTGCACGTATTTATGCGATGCAATCTTCAATTGGAAAAGGAGTGGGGAGTGCATTATTACAAAAATGTTTCTCCATAGCTACAGAGCAAAACAAAAAAATTATCTGGCTGGGTGTTTGGGAAAAAAACCTTCGTGCAATTGAATTTTATAAGCGTTGGGGTTTTGAAAAATTTGGTGAGCATATATTTCTGCTTGGGAAAGATCCGCAAACAGATTGGTTAATGAAAAGAGCCATTTAAGTTTTAAACATCACTAAGTGAAAATATTTAGTTTCTGAAATTTTCCATCTTAACTTATTCAGATATTAAAGCGCATGTTTTTCTGCGGGCAATGAATTAGTCAATTATACGTTCTTTCTTACGTATCTGCTATATCTATCCTTTAAAAAACCAATATCTATGAAGCGCTTTGAGAAATCCCCTCCAATTTACAGTGAGAAAAAACTTCCGCTGGTTTTGTTTCTTATCTGCTTTCTTTTTGCTGTTGTTTTAGGGCTTAAATCAAAAGCACAAAAATATCAACTATCCGTTTTTGCCGGTGTTGCTAATTACCAGGGCGATTTAAAACCTGTAGTTTTTACCTTTCAACAATCACAACCTGCTGTACAAATTACCGGCAAGATTGCATTAAATGATCATTTCATCATCAGAGCAGGATATGCATATGCAAATCTTTATGCTAACGACAGGTA
>DAIOWB010000357.1:0-2625 GCA_036758725.1 Lacibacter sp. | reverse complement strand
GATGGAAACGGTGCAGATTTAATGTACATTCCAAAAGATCAAAGTGAAATGAACTTTGTTGCAATTACAGGAGCAAATCCATGGAGTGTACAGGCACAAAAAGATGCTTTTGAAAAATTCATTAATGCTTCTCCTTATTTACGTAAACGCAGAGGCCAATATGCAGAACGTAATGCAGCATTACAACCTTGGGTACATACTATTAACCTCAATTTTCAACAAGACCTTTTTACCAATATTGGTAAAAGAAGACATACACTTCGTTTTCAGGCAGATGTACTTAATTTTGCAAACATGATCAACAAGAATTGGGGATTACGTTTCTTTAATACGTTAAACAACCCATTACAACTTGCATCGGTAACAGCCGGTGTACCTGCTTACCGTATGACATTAGTTGGCGGCCAGCTACCCACACAACCATTTCAGGTTAGCCGTTCACTTAGCAGCACCTGGAGTGCACAGTTAGGAGTTCGTTATATTTTCTAAATACAAAAAGATTAGTATAAAAAAACCGATTCAAATGAATCGGTTTTTTTATACTTCAATTTTTATTTAAAAGAAAATTATTAAAATTACTCACCCCACCCCCACTTTAAAAACGCAGGCATGGCTTTAGCCCACGTAGGCACATCATGCGTTCCATCTTCCAGCTCAAGGTAACAGATAGAATCATCTGCATATCCCTTTTCTTTTAATTCAGCAATCAAATCCAATGCATCATCTATTGAATCTATAACCCCATTTTTGTTCCTGTCTTTCTTTTCATCCAGCAAACCTGTTTGAATAAAAAAACTTAACCAAAGTGCCGCATCGCCATTTTTAACCTGGTTATGCATAATCCGATCGGCTTCATCTGTATATCCATCTTCATACGCTTTTTGTCTCCACCATAATGAACCAGAAAAAATGCCCACTTTTGAAAATTCATGGGGATTGTTCCAAACAATATCTAATGCCATTAAACCTCCCAAAGAAAAACCGGCAAATGCTTTTTCTTTAAAATGTGGCACATGATATTTTTTACGCAAAAAAGGTAATAGTTCTTCAAGTATAAAACTGGTATAAGCTCCTGCTTTTGCTCCCCTTCCTAAATAATCGGCCTGGCTGGCAACACCATACTCCATTCTTCTATCGGTACCACAATGAATGCCAACACAAAGCAATGGTTCAATTTTATGATAGTAATATAATTCCTCTAAAATTTCTTCAAATGGCATTTTAGGAAGATCCTGACCATCATTAATGAGCAACAAATTCATGTACTCCGGCTGCTTTACATAAGTGGGGAGATAAAAGTCAATGATTACATCTCTTTCGAGATAATCAGAGTACAAATTATATTTTTCAACAATAATGCTGAGCGACTTTTCCTTATGCATGACTTCAAAAATAAGAAAATAGCACTGAAAATATTTACAATGCGTTTCACAAATACAAAAATGTGCATTATATTCAGGCATCCAACAACTGAAAACTTTGTTTGATATTTAAAAACTTTAGTAATAAAAAGAATTAGTATGAAAAAAATAGGCATTCTCTTTGGTAAAGAACGTTCATTTCCTTTGGCATTTATTGACAGAATTAACAGTAAAAACATTGAAGGGATAACAGCAGAGCCAGTACGAATTGATAAAGTTATACAAGGCCAGGGCAGCGGCTATGCCGTTATTGTTGATCGTATTTCACAGGATGTTCCGCATTACCGTGCATTATTAAAAAATGAAGCTATTACAGGAACAGCAGTTATTAATAATCCCTTCTGGTGGAGTGCAGATGATAAATTTTTTAATAATTGCCTGGCAACTAAGATTGATGTGCCGGTTCCTAAAACAGTTATTCTGCCTTCAAAAGAAAGACCTGATGATACGGGTGATGAATCATTTTCCAATCTTGCATTTCCAATGGACTGGGATGGCATGTTTAACTACATCGGTTTCCCTGCGTACATGAAACCATTTGCAGGTGGTGGATGGAAAAATGTTTATAAACTCAGAAATGCTGAAGAGTTTTTTGAAAAACATGCCGAAACCGGTCAGCTTGTAATGATGTTGCAGGAAGAAATTATTTTTGAAGAATATTATCGTTGTTATTGTATTGGCCGTAAGCATGTTTTAATTATGAGTTATGAGCCACGCAACCCGCATCATTTACGCTATTCTGCAGATTTTAAGCCATCAGCAGAAAAATTAAAATTAATGACAGATATTGTTTTACGAATTAATCATTACCTCGGCTACGATTTCAATACAGTAGAATTAGCTTTTCGTGATGGCATTCCATATGCGATTGATTTCTGTAACCCGGCACCAGATGCTGATCTGGCAAGTGTTGGACAGGAAAATTTTGATTGGGTTGTTGAGTCGGCTGCTAATTATGCAATTGAACGTGCATTGGAACATAAAGATGGTGCTGATAATTTAACCTGGGGTGAATATGTAAAACGAGGAGCAGATAAAATTCCTCTTTATTAAATAATTTGAATTTAATCAAATGGCAAGTATTAATTATAAGCAGTTTACACTTGGAGTTGAAGAAGAATATATGGTGTATGATCCCACTACAAGGGAATTGAAAAGTCATGAACAGAAGATAGTAAGTGAAGGACAAAAAATAATTAAGGAT
>DAIOWB010000356.1:0-2648 GCA_036758725.1 Lacibacter sp. | reverse complement strand
TTGTTCCCCAGCCCGGCAGTAATTATGTTGCTATTGCTGATGAATTTTATAAACGTTATGAACAGATAAAAAAAGATATCCCGGCTGACATTAAACTGGATATTGGTATGGACCAAACCCAGTTTGTACGCAATTCCATTTCTGAAGTAGAGGAAACATTGATGCTGGCTTTTGGCCTGGTTGTACTTATTATCTTTTTATTTTTTCGTGACTGGATAGTGGCTATACGGCCGTTAATTGATATTCCGGTTTCATTAATTGCTGCATTCTTTATTATGTACCTGGCAGGCTTTACAATTAATGTACTTACCCTTCTTGCAATTGTTCTGGCAACTGGTTTAGTAGTGGATGATGGTATTGTTGTTACAGAAAATATATTTAAGAAAATGGAACAGGGCATGGATAAATACAAAGCTGCCCGTGAAGGTTCCAAAGAAATTTACTTTGCAGTAATAGCAACATCACTTACACTGGCCGTTGTATTTCTTCCTATTATTTTTTTACAGGGATTTGTCGGACGTTTATTCCGTGAGTTTGGCATTGTGGTTGCAGGTGCAGTGTTAATTTCTGCATTTGTATCACTTACGCTTACACCTGTATTAAACGTATTTCTTACCAGAAAAGGTGGGCACTCACATGGATGGTTTTACCGGGTTACTGAACCTTTTTTCAAAGGTCTTGAAAATGGTTATAATAAAGCACTCACAGCTTTTATGAAAGTAAGATGGATGGCTTTTGTGATTATTGCCGTTTGTTTTGCTGTTATTTATTTTATTGGAAGCTCACTGCAAAGTGAATTAGCACCCATGGAAGACAGAAGCCAGTTTCGTTTACAGGTAACAGCACCAGAGGGTACAAGTTATGAGGCAATGGATCAATACATTGACAAGCTTACCAATCTTGTAATTGATAGTGTTCCTGAAAAAAAGATTTTAATTTCAGTAACTGCTCCGGGTTTTACGGGTGCAGGATCAGTTAACAGCGGTTTTGTACGGGCAGTATTAACTCCCCCAAATGAACGTGTAAGATCTCAACAACAAATTGTTGATATGATCAGCCGTAATCTTCCAAAATTTAATGAAGGAAGAGCCTTTGCCATACAAGAACAAACTATTTCGGTTAGCCGCCGTGGTGGGTTACCAGTTCAGTTTGTTTTGCAGAATAATAACTTCGATAAACTGAAAACAATTCTACCTAAGTTTTTAGAAGAAGCAAATAAAAATCCGGTGTTTGCAGGTGTTGATGCCGATCTTAAATTTAATAAACCGGAGTTGCGTTTAAATATTGATCGGTTAAAAGCAAGTGAATTAGGAGTAAGTGTAACTGATATTTCTGAAATTCTTCAATTATCATTAAGTAATCGCAGACTGGGATATTTTATTAAAGAAGGAAAACAATACCAGGTAATAGGTCAAGTGTTAAGAAATGACAGGGACGATCCAACTGATTTAAAGAACCTATACGTTCGCAACAGTTCCGGTCAAATGATTTCCATTGATCAGTTTGTAAGTTTTGTTGAAGAAACAACACCACCAACATTATATCATTTTAACCGGTACAAATCTGCAACAGTAAGTGCCGGTTTAGCACCAGGCAAAACAATTGGTGATGGCATTAAAGAAATGGAACTGATCAAAGCAAAATTGCTTGATGAATCGTTTAATACTGCCTTAGCAGGCAACTCAAGAGATTTTGCAGAAAGCTCTGGCAACACCTTATTTGCATTTTCATTGGCTTTAATATTAATATTTCTTGTGCTTGCTGCACAGTTTGAAAGTTTTATTGATCCATTGGTGATTATGTTTACTGTTCCCTTGGCTATTGCAGGTGCGGTACTTTCATTATGGGTATTTAATCAAACATTGAATATATTTTCTCAGATTGGAATGATTATGCTTATTGGCCTTGTAACAAAGAATGGAATTTTGATTGTTGAATTTGCCAATCAAAAGAAACAAAAGGGTATGATGAAAATGCCGGCTGTAATTGAAGCATCAACCATGCGTTTACGGCCAATTTTAATGACCAGCCTTGCCATGAGTCTTGGAGCGTTGCCATTAGCATTGTCATTAGGCGCTGCATCAACCAGTCGTGTTCCGTTAGGTATTGTGATAGTTGGTGGAATTTTATTTTCATTGGTTTTAACACTGTTTGTAATTCCGGCAATGTATTCGTACCTCTCATCTAAAAAAATAAAAGTGCATGAAGAAGAAACTGAAACTGTTATTACTAAGCTTGCTGATTAGTAGTATTGCGGTTGCACAAACCATAAAACTTACTGTTGAGGAAGCCATTCAGATTGCTATAGAAAAGAATTTTGATGTAGTGATTGAAAAAAACACACAACAGATTTCTGTAATCAATAATAACTGGGGAACAGCAGGTTTGCTTCCTAATATAAATTTAACGGGTACTTCAGGAATTGCATCAAACAACCTGGAACAAAAATTATCAAACGGCACAGTTATTAAAAGAAACGGAGCCATCCTCAGAAATATAAATACAGGATTGGCAGTTAGCTGGCGCATTTTTGATGGCATGCGCATGTTTGCTGCTAAAAACCGTTTGGAAGAGCTGGAAAAGATGGGTGAATTAAATTTCAGAAGACAGGTGAATGCCACTGCTTTTGATGTGATTGCTGCCTATTA
>DAIOWB010000355.1:0-2657 GCA_036758725.1 Lacibacter sp. | reverse complement strand
GTAAATCCTTCATCCATCCATGCATATAAACTTTCATTGGTGCCCATCAACATCTGGTACCAGGTATGCAGCCATTCATGAAAGACTGTACCAAGTCCCGGCCCGCTTAACAATGTTGCCATGGGATACTCCATACCACCATCACCACCTTGAATAAATGAATATTGTTTATATGGATAGTTACCAAAGGTTTTAATGATAAAAGGATAAACCAGTTCAGCAGCATCAGCAACTTTTTTCCAATCATCATCATTCTTTTGATTGTTGGGTATACTATTATAAAATACATGAATTGCCGGACCGTTTTTTATTTGTCTTACAATATGTTTAAAATCAGCATCAGCAGCCCACACAAAATCATGCACATTAGGTGCAGTAAATTTCCATGTAAGTTTATCACCTTTTGGTTGAACAACTTTTGTTCCTTTTGTTTCATAGCCAAAACCTATCTGGTTTGCATTAGTTAAATATCCGGTACCGGCAATCATATAATTTTTATCGATGCTGATATTTACTTCAAAATCGCCCCACACACCATAAAACTCACGGGCAATATAAGGTGTGGGATGCCAACCTTCATAATCATATTCACATAATTTAGGATACCATTGTGCCATAGAATATTTTGTTCCGTTGGCTGCATCTCTTCCGCTACGACGGACTTGTATCGGCACCTGTGCTTCCCATTCCATTTCAAGTAACACTTTTTGCTTGGGCAGAATAGGTTTGGTTAAAATCACTTCTACAATGGTTTCATAATCTTTTATTTGCTGAAGCACGCCATTCAACTTCAGCCATTTTATTTTCTGATAACCAATTTCGCTTTCTTTTAAATTGAGAATACGGTCTTTAACCCTTCCATCCCAATCAGAACGATTACCAATTTTAATTTTTCCCAACTCACGGCTACGGGTATCCATCATACTGTTTGGTTGAAATGCATTCCAGTATAAATGATAAAAAATCTTATCCAGTGTATCGGGAGAATTGTTTGTGTATTCTAACTTTTGTTTTCCGGTATAACGATTGGTTGAAACATCCATGTTTATATCCATCACATACTTTACACGCTGTTGCCAGCGGTTGGGCTGTGCAGAAACAAAAGAAAATAAACTAAACACGAAAAAGGTAAAGACAATCAATTTTTGCATACTCAACTATTTGAGTTGCAAATATCTTTAAAAATTGTGTTGGTAAAACACTAAATGATGAGCGGAGATTAAATTGTTTTTTCTTCTTTGAGATACTCTTTACGTATACCATCGAGCAAATGGACTTTAGTAAGCTGCCTGTCATGATTGGCATAAGCAGCTAATGCAGCAAACTGCACAGCATTTAAAATAGAAGCCCCGCTCATTTCATACAATTTTGCAAGTTCCTGTAAGTTAACAGAAGCATCTACCGGCAAAGAAGCAGGTAATGCCTTTTGCCAGAGTTGCAACCGTTCTGCAATATTGGGCATAGGAAAATGAATGACAGCATGAAAGCGGCGTAAAAAGGCATCGTCGAGATTTGTTTTGAAGTTTGATGCCAGTATCATTAAGCCGGGATAATCTTCAACCCGCTGTAATAAATAACTTACTTCCTGGTTGGCATATTTATCATGAGATGATTGTACGTTGGTACGTTTTCCAAACAATGCATCGGCTTCATCAAAAAATAAAATCCAGTTTTTTGATTCTGCTTTGCGAAAAACAGATTCCAGATTTTTTTCTGTTTCCCCTATGTACTTTGAAACAATCTGTGAAAGATCAATGCGATAAACTTCTTTCTGAAATTCTTTTCCTAATAATGCAGCTGTTAAAGTTTTACCTGTACCCGACGGACCATAAAACAAAACACGGTAACCGGGTTTCACTTTTCTTTTTAAATTTTCATCTTCAAATAACAGATGATGATGTTTTAACCAGTTGCTGATGTCTTTGATTTGTTGTGCCGTTTGAATGTTGAGTACAGCATCATTCCAATTCATTTCTGTAACCACTTTTTTAGCAGGAAAATCTAAACCAAAGCGTGGATTGGATTCTTTGTTTAATAAAATTTTATCTACCATTTCCTGGGCAAGTATAATTCGTCCGCTCATAACAGGTTCACCTTCTTTCACTGGTTCAAGCCATAAAATATTCTGAGCAAAAAAGAAATGATCTTCTGCAAAAAATTGCTGAACGTTTAGCCTGTCTTCAATATCAGTTCCTGCCAACACAAATTGAACTGTTTCACCGGTTGGTAACATGCTGCGGTGATTGGCTCCTTTAACACCGCCAAATTCAGGAAAGTCGCCACCTGCCGGTAAATGTTCTTTTATAATGGTTTCAAAAAAATTAGGGCTGATGTGTGGTACTAAAGCAAGCATTAAAATAATCCATTCATCAGCCGTTTCAAGTTGTGGAATATATTTTACTATTTCCTGTTTAAATAAGTTGCCATTAAAATGTTCGCCCAGCCATTTATGAAAATGTACAGACTGTTCATTGAAATGCGTTTGTATACGATGAGTGATGATCTTCTTTAAATCAGATAAAGCTGATTCAAGAGCTGATGATGAGGTTGTTTGATGTAAGGTATAAAGCATGGTTAGTTACAAGTTACAAATTATTTTATAGGAATTATAACTGAAAACATTTTAGATTCTATAGTTGCTGGCGTAGAGATGAACT
>DAIOWB010000354.1:0-2673 GCA_036758725.1 Lacibacter sp. | reverse complement strand
GCATCCATAATTTCTTTGGGTGCATGTCCGCTTAAAACTCTGATCAACATACTCACCAATCCTTTTACAATTACAGCATCACTTTCTGCACGGTAATACACTTTTCCATCTTTAAACTCACTCACCATCCATACTGTACTCTGGCAACCTTTAATTTTATTTTCATCTTTTTTGTGTTCATCTTCCAAAGGTTTCAGCTTCTTCCCCATGTCAATGATATATTCATATTTCTCATCCCATGTATCGAAAAGTGAAAAGTCTTCGATGATTTCTTCTTCTATTTCTGTTATTGATTTCATATGCGACCTCACCCTCGATCCCTCTCCAAAAGAGAGGGAGGCCGGGCTTTAGTTTTTTAATTTATCATTCTTAATTAAGCATTTCAACTTTCTTCTTTCATTGATCAGATATTCTATTGTTCAACATCTTTCACAAGTGAGCTTTGTGCCTTGCTCTCCTACTCCGCCTACTGGCGGAGAGTTAGAGGGGGCTTCTACTTTAATAATTTTATTGCTTTATTCAATCCTTCTATCATCACATCAATTTCATCTTTTGTATTATACATCGCAAAACTTGCTCTTGTTGTACCCGGAATACCAAACCGGTTCATTAAAGGTTGTGTGCAATGATGACCCGTACGAACAGCTACACCTTGATTGTCTAACAGTATTCCCAAATCCTGCGGATGAACACCTTCTACAACAAAAGATGCTACACTTACTTTTTGTTTTGCTTTCCCAATCAAACGAATACCTTCAATTGATTCTAATTGAGATGTAGCATATTGAAGTAAGTCATCTTCATGCTGACGGATTTGCATTTTTCCAATACGTTCCACAAAATCAATCGCTGCTTTTAAAGCAACTGTATCAGCAATATTGGGCGTGCCTGCTTCAAACTTATAAGGCAAATCGTTCCAGGTTGTTTTTTCAAAGCTTACGTCTTTAATCATTTCACCACCACCCATAAATGGAGGCATAGCTTCAAGCAATTCTTTTTTACCGTATAAAACTCCAACGCCTGTAGGACCATACACTTTATGTGAACTGATGGCAAAAAAATCACAATTCAATTCCTGTACATCAATATCCAGATGAACCGTTGATTGTGCACCATCTATTAATACAATTGCACCAATCTCATGTGCCGCATCAATGATTTCTTTTACCGGGTTGATTGTTCCTAATGAATTAGAAGCATGAACAACAGAAACCAATTTAGTTTTTTCATTGAGGAGTTTATAAAACTCTTCCATGATCAGCTCTCCATTATCATCAACAGGTATTACTTTCAACTTTGCTCCTGTTATTTCACCTATCAATTGCCATGGAACAATATTGCTGTGATGTTCCATTCCGCTAATGAGAATTTCATCACCTGCTTTTAAATTGGTTCTTGCCCATGTGTAAGCAACTAAGTTGATGCTTTCTGTTACACCTTTTGTGAAAATAATTTCTTCTCTATGCTTGGCGTTAATAAATTGTTGTACAGTATCTCTTGTTGCTTCGTAAGCTGCTGTTGCTTCTTCAGCCAATGAATGAATACCACGATGAATATTGGCATTGTAAAATTTATAGTAATCAGTTAATGCATCAATGACTTCAATGGGTTTTTGTGTAGTAGCTGCATTGTCAAAATAAACCAATGGTTTATCTTTCACCTGCCTGTTTAAAATAGGAAAGTGACGGCGTACCTGGTCTATATCAAAAGCAATATGTAATGTTGTTGCTTGCATAGTTTTTTATTTACTGCAGTACCGTCAGACGCCCCGTCTGACGAGTTTCAAAAAATGTCTCCTGATTATTCGTCCGACGAGGGCGTCTGACGAACACCTTATTATATTTCAAAATCCAACCTTTCAGAAATGATATCATCCACATATTTACGAATGGGCTCCAGTTCTATTTTTTCCAATATCTCAATGGCAAATGCATGCAGCAACAAAGCTTTTGCAGCTTTCTCTCCAATTCCTCTTGCACGGAGATAAAACAATGCATCTTCATCTAAACGGCCAATGGTACAACCATGTGAACATTTTACATCATCGGCAAAAATTTCAAGCTGTGGTTTGGTGTTGATGGTTGCTGTATCACTCAACAAAACGTTTTTATTACTCTGATACGCATTTGTTTTTTGTGCATCCTGACGAACAAATATTTTACCGTTGAAAACAGCTACTGCATTTTCATCAATAATTCCTTTGTATAATTCGTTGCTTAAGCTGTTTGGCATTTTGTTATCAACAATAGTGTGATTGTCAACATGCGTATTTCCTTTTACACAATACAACCCATACATATTACTTTCACAACCCGGTGCTTCTAAAATAAAATTGAGGTTGTTGCGGATCATGCCACCATTCAACGTAATAGTTACTGAATTTACTTTGCTCACTCCGACCTGTCTTATATGGGTTGTTTTTACACAACTGCTGTGACTGTCTTCGTTCTGAATTTTATAAACAGATACCTGTGCATTTTCTTCTACAACAATTTCAGAAACTTTGTTAATGAACGAATCACTTGTACCCATGGTCACTTCTTCTTCAACCAGTTTCACTTCTGCATTTGCAGCTACATGTATAAGTGTACGGGGTTGTGAAAAAACATTCACTGTTCTGGCATCGTTAATATAATAGCAATACAAAGGATGCTCTACCGCTTTGTTTTTCTT
>DAIOWB010000353.1:0-2684 GCA_036758725.1 Lacibacter sp. | reverse complement strand
TTTACCTGATCCTGTAAATTACTAACCAGTGAAGCCAGGTTTGTAACATCCCAACGTTGCCCTTGTGCTACTTTACTTATCACCATTTGTGCACTCCAGAATTCAAGAACATCTTCTGCATTTACCTGGTAAGGCTGATACGCAGGATTATCGCTCAATAAGCTTATTTTATTTTTAGTTCGATTGCTTTTTAATACCCGTTTGTAAACAACACCTTCTGATTTGCTCACTACAATATAAGCGTTGTTGTTTTTAACTTCATCAAGACTATTTACTTTTTCACCAACTATTACACTGCCGCTGGGTGTTGGCATCATACTATCACCTACAATTTCAAAAGCACGGAAAGAGCCACCTGTAAGCATGGGTAATGTAAAGGTGTTGAGTTCATCAAGAAATTCAGGATCGGCATAGCCATTCAAATAACCGGCAGCTGCTTTTACGGGAACAAAATGAATAACATTGCTTTCAGCAATCGTTTTTAAATGACGGCGTTTTGCCAGGTAACTACCTTTTGTTTCGCTTAAATCTTTACGAAGCAAATCATCAATACTGATTTTAAACAGATCACTCACTGTTTCCAGTACTTCATAATTAGGCTCTGCTCTTTCTTCTTCATAAGCACCCACCAGGGAACGTTTAATACTGAGTTTTTGAGCAAACTCATCTTGTGTAAACCCCCGCAACTTGCGCAGGTATTTGAGGTTTTGATTTGCCAATGCCATAGTTTACTAATTTTATTGGAGCTAAGATACTAATTATTTTAGTTAATCAAAATTTATTTTCTTGTTATTTATAAACCTATCTCCCATACCATTCAATTTGAAGAGAAATTCTTTTAAAAAAACAAGAAATCTGTCATGTTTTCTAACCTGTTTATCTCTTACTTTTTCCTCATTCTAAAAGGGAGTTTACTAAAACCTGACAATTGTCATGCTTATGTCATCTACCGGTCAGCTTTTCCTTTGTAAATCATCAATAGGTTTGAACAATCAATTATTTCTATCTCGTTTACACTAATCAAAAATTCAGCATATGAAAAGGTTACACAAAAGCTACCTGATTGCATCTTTTCTATTACTTGGCGTTATCTTTTTTTCAAAATGTACAAAAGACAACCAGGTATTAGATTTACCAGTAGTGAATGGAACAGAATTGTTTTCACAACTAACTACTACACCTCCAACAATTGACGGCACTATTGATGCCATGTGGGAAAATGCAGCAAAACTTAATATTACACCAGTTGTACCAGATCCTGGAAATGGTTTGTTTACAGGTTATAGTGGTCAAGGCTTCCCTGTTACTCTTCGCTCCATGTATGATAATCAATACATTTATTTTCTGGCCGAGGTACAGGATAATGATAAGAACTTAAAATCTTCCCCGTGGTACTTTAATCCTACAACCAAACTATGGGCACAGGAACCGAATGCTAAAACTTTTGATGCAAGTGGTGTTTTAACAAGAGAAGGGTTTGGTATTGATCAATTAGCAATGCTTTGGAATATTGACAACTCAACTCCAAAATTTCTTACTCAAACCTGCTATGCCAGTTGCCATATTTTTACACCTTATATAGATTACTCTGGTGCAACTCCGGTTGCAAAACCTAATAACAGTGGCAATCACTATACTAATGGCGCCAGCGAAAAAATTGATCAGTGGTGGGCACATCCTGCAAGAGGCCTTGCTTTTGGAAATATGGATGATGAATACCAGGATTGGGCCGGTGGACCTACTGTAACAAACTTAGTAGGTGGTTCAGGAAATGGACGTCATTTTGATGATTTGGTAGTAAGTGGTTCTTCTACAACCTGGCCATTTGCTCCTACCTATACTTCAGATGCTACCCAAGGATCAGCCAATAACAGGCAAAGTTTGAAATTAGATGGAACTGGTACTTCAGTAAATGTTCCTATGTGGATAATTCCTAATAGTACAGGTGATTATATAAAAGTTGCAGATACATTAGCTGGTGGTGCTGCCGTTAAAATTACTGCCGTAAGTTCCACAGGTGTTCTAACCTATGCAGGTGGTACTATTGATCCTACTGTTGGAACAGATTATCAAAGAACAGGTGATGCAGTTACCGGCCCCACTGCTGTTAAAGGTATCCCAAGCGTTATTCTTTCTCCAGTACTCCGTGGCCGTGCAGATATTAGTTTAAGTGCTGTATATACAGGTACCGGTTGGATTTATGAGTATAAGCGTTTATTAAAAACAGGTGACGTTTTAAAACAGGATGTTAACTTTTCAAGTTTACAAGATCAGCCTTTTGGTGTTGCTTTTTTCAATAAATCAAATTATCAGCATGGTATTAAACCAAACCTGGTGTTGAAATTTAAGAAATAGAAATAAGCCTTGATACTGAAAACCTTAAAAGTAAAATCATGTCACAAAATAAAAAAGTAGTTGGGTTTTTAGCCGGCTTTACCATGTTATTAATAATGGGTTGTTATAAAGACAAGACAGTGATTTTGGATTCAGCAGAAATAACCAGGCCTGTAAGTTTTGCTGCCGATATCACGCCTATTTTTAATAACAGTTGCGCTTTAAGCGGATGTCATAGTGCTGGTGGTAAATCACCTAATCTCACTGCCGGCAATGCATATAATTCTCTGGTAATTGGTGGTTATGTAAATACTACTGATGCACAATCGAGTTTAGTATATCAATGGATG
>DAIOWB010000352.1:0-2686 GCA_036758725.1 Lacibacter sp. | reverse complement strand
TAGATGATGAAAGAAAAAAATTACAACTTGAATCGGATAATACGCTGGCAAAAATCAATGCTGCATCGAAAGAAATCGGTCAGCTGATGGCCAAAGGGCAAAAAGAAGATGCAGAAAAAAGAAAACAGGAAGTAGCGTCTTTTAAAATTTCCTTGCAGCCCGTTGCAGAAAAACTTACAGAAACGGAGAAACTTCTCAATGAAAAATTGGTTGTGTTACCAAATCTGCCTTCTGATAAAGTGCCGGTTGGAAAAACTCCTGCCGATAATGTGGTGGTACGGGAAGGAGGAACAAAACCACAGTTGCATAAAGATGCCGTGCCGCATTGGGATTTGATAAAAAAGTATGATATCGTGGATTTTGAAACCGGTGTAAAGATTACGGGCAGCGGCTTTCCATTGTTCAAGGGAAAAGGAGCAAAACTAGAAAGAGCACTGATACAATACTTTCTCGATTTTAATACCGCAGCGGGATATACTGAATATTTAACACCATTAATGGTAAATGAAGCAACAGCCTATGGTACAGGGCAACTGCCGGATAAAGAAGGACAGATGTATTATATGCCGGCAGATAATTTTTATATGATTCCGACAGCTGAAGTACCGTTAACGAATATTTACCGGGATGAAATTTTAAAAGAAGCCGATTTGCCTGTTAAAATGACTGCTTATTCTTCCTGTTTCAGACGTGAAGCCGGAAGTTTTGGTGCCGATGTACGGGGATTGAACAGGGTGCACCAGTTTGACAAAGTGGAAATAGTTCAGTTGGTTCATCCTGAAAGAAGTTATGAAGTGCTGGAAGAAATGCTGGAACATGTTGAAAAATTATTAAATACACTGGAATTGCCTTACCGCATATTAAGATTATGTGGTGGCGATATGAGTTTTGCTTCTGCACTTACTTACGACTTTGAAGTATTCAGTGCAGCACAGCAAAAATGGCTGGAAGTAAGTTCGGTTTCCAACTTTGAAGCATTTCAGACAAACCGGATGAAGATTCGCTACAAGGATGAAAAAAATAAATCTCAGTTAGTACATTCTCTGAACGGAAGTTCATTGGCATTGCCAAGGATTGTGGCAGCTTTGCTGGAGAATAATCAAACTGCTGGAGGCATAAATTTACCCAAGGTACTGCACAATTATTTCGGAGCTGTTTCTATTTAGCATGAATATTCAACTAAATAATAATGCCCGGAAAACCCGGGCATTATTATTTACAAATATTTTCTACTGTTTATTATGGTCTTAAACCAGCCCTTGGTCCACCAACAGCATAGGTGGCTTGCATTCTCCCAGCCTGCAGACCTGTGAACATATACATGCAGGCATCGTCTGTATAATCCATATAGTTCATGGTCATTTCCCTGTTGAAGCCAAACGGATTAGTAGTAGTATTATTGGTGCAGGTAATACTTATTACACCCGGACATCCATAGTTGGCTGTGCGATGCGGAGGTGTGTCATTAACACCATCGCTGCCACAAGTTGCATCACCCCAGATATGGCGAAGGTTGAACCAATGGCCCACTTCATGTGTGGCTGTTCTTCCTTTATTAAAAGCACTGTAGAGAGAATAATTTCCTCTGCCAAAGGCATTGTTATCACATACAACACCATCTGTGGCAGCATTTCCTCCCGGGAATTGGGCATAACCCAACAAACCACTCGAAAGGTTGCATACCCAGATATTCAGTGTGGTAGTTGGTGAAGTTGGGTCTATACCGCCACGGCTTGATTTCTTCATGGCATCATCTGTTCTCCAGCTTGTTTTGGTAGTGGCTTTCCTAGTTACCTTGGAGTTATCCCAGATAAAACGGATTTTTATATCCTGTGAAGCAACACCTGAAAACAGGGAAGGTATACTGTTTCTGTCAGTATTTGTAAAACCATAATCTTCGTTTAATACAGCGATTTGTGATTGTATCTGTGCATCTGAAATGTTTTCAGTTGAAGTCTTATATAAAACATTTACCCAAACCGGCAATTCAAGTGTTCCATCTGTTAACACTTTGTACTGTTCCGGATTGGCAAGTGCTCTGCGTGTAAACTCTTCGATATCGTTCATTCTTTTGGCAAGAGAAGGATCGGCTTTCAACTGCTCTTGTAAAACATCATTGGAGGCACAGTGACGTCCGGAAATTTGTTCTGAATTCAGGTTTTCAGAAGGCGGATTTTCATCGTTTGATCCAGATTTGTTACAACCCATAATCAACAGAAAACCTGAAGCAAGCAATACGAGTGATTTCTTCATAAATAATAATTGGTTTGTTTATTTGTATAAAAATGACATTCCAAGATATAGGATTTTATTTATAAAAAAATAATAATAGCATCACAATTTATGCAACTGGGTATCTAAACTTATTAATGATCGGGAAATTACTTATGCAAATTCAACGAATAAGGGAAGAATGGTGGTCAATTTCAATAAGCCGAATGTTTCTTTGACACTGATCTGTCTTACATGCCATTTGAAATCAGTTAATTAATTGATTATTAAGAAAATAATTTATGAAGAAGTTGTTTCAGTTAATTTTTTTATTCTTCTGTTCATCACATGAAACCAAATTGGTGGAAACAATGAAAGTAATATCATTCCCGGGTATCCGGTTGGCATCTGGGGAGCATCATCATGATGGCGGAGAATTTGATATTTACGACTCGCCAGGTAATGGTGATCAGAA
>DAIOWB010000351.1:0-2687 GCA_036758725.1 Lacibacter sp. | reverse complement strand
AAATATTTCTTACCTGCTCTTCATTAACAGTACTCTTTCTTGAAAGCGATGAAAAAAATTCTGCATTTAGCTGAGAGGTGTTAAGATAATAGTGTGAACGGATATGTTCCATAAAATAAGTAATCATTTTGGCAGCTATATTATGATTGTCTTTTTTCTGCAGGTATAAACGGCCAATCGTTTCTACAAAAGATACACTGTCGTTGTTGTTTTGTTGCAGAACAGGTTGTGGTCTTTGTTTACGTTTACTTCCAAAAGCAATATAAAATAGCATCAGTGCCATTGCAAGAATTAAGGCCCAACGCAACATTGGATATTTGAGAAAAACTGCAAACGATGAAAAATTATCTGATGGAGTAAGACCCAATCTGTAATAATCATCCCAGTAAATAACTGTACGATCAGCTGATGTATAACTCAATATCTTTTCCAGATATTCTTTATTGTTGTTTTTCAACACAAAATAATTACTGAATGTTTCCGGGTTGAGATGAAAAAAGAATCGGCCTTTTCCATATACAAAAGATATATAATTGGGTTCGTTGTTATCATTTAAGCCCAGCGTTTTTGCTCCAATGCTGTCACTTTTAATAAAGCTGGCATCAAAGGGAAAATAAAAATACCCATATCGGTTACTGCCAAACTGAACACTGTCCTTTAATGCAACAGTTGTATTTCGTAAAGGTGGAATCATTCCCAACTGATTTTGAAACAAACTCTTCATAGAATAGGATTGTACCTGCATACCGAGCGTATCAGTTAAAGATTCATCAATATATTCAGCAGCAATGAACAAATGATTGCCATTATTTACATAATCCAGCATAGCATTGATATCCTTTTCACTTAATAGCACATTTTTGGAAATGATGACATAGAGTCCTTTTTTACCACCCAGTTTTGTAATCCAGTTATTGTAAAAAGAATTGTTTAAAATAGAAATCTCTTCTTCCTTATATTTTTCTTCCAATATTTTATATGACGCATAGCTGCCAAAAGGTTTTTTACTTCTTTTGGAATAACTGTGCGTCATATCAGGTAATTGTATAGCACTCTTATCTGTACAACTAAAAAAGAAAGTAACAGATAAAAGAAAAAACAAACGATATGGTAAATTTTTAATCAACCCTGCTTTAGTTTATTGTTAAACTGATCAAATTCATGTTTAACGGGTTTGAAAACAGTTTCCTCAATTTTAAAATCACCATACCAGGCATATTCATAGTGCAGTGTAATGCGGGCAAATTCATTTTTAAATTGTTTATTCTTTAGCTCCTGTACATACTGGTAATTTGTTTTGTCTGGTGATAACAGTAACCAACCTTTGTCATTCAGTTTATTTAATGTTTGCAAATAGAGAAAACGGATTGCCAGTCGGTAATCAGCTTTTTGTATTGCTTCTGATAATCGCTTTTCAAGAAAAACCTCATCAGTTATCAGATCTTCCTCTAACTGAATCTTTTTGTTTTTAGTAGGTGCTGCAAACATTCCTTTTTCGGAAAGAAATAAACGGTATATAATAAACAACAATACAAATATGGCAATAGACCAGAGAAGAAATCGAATAAACGGGAAAACAGCAGTAGGTCCTACTTTTGAAGACGGTTGAGATTTTGCTACTTTTTTTAGGTCTTCATCCTGCTTGGCTTTTAATAAACTATCAAGGTTACTGATGTATGCAAATTCTTTTTGCGTTTTAATTTTCTGTAAACTATCAGCAGGATAATTCCACCTTGCAACAGTGAGCATGGTGTCTTTCGGCTGAATGATATTTTCGTTTTCAGTATCATCTTCATTATAATCTTCATCCTGTTCTGCTGAAGGTGCTTCAATTTTTACTGTATCAGTAACCTGGGCTTTTAATTGTGAAACAGTTACAAACACATTGCTGAGAAAAAGAAAGAAGAATATATAATTTTTGCAGTTCCTCATTGTTTATACTTTATTGCCAGTGCAGGATTTTTTTGCATCCGTTTTTCCAGAACAATGGGATAAATAATAAAATACCAAATAATAAATAGCAATGAAATAAGGAGAATACTGATACTTACACTGAGAGCAAGACTCGTGTTTGTTGTTTTATCAAATGCATTTGAACTCAGGTATGTTATATAACTTTCAAGGAATGCTGCCATGATGGTTATTGGAATTAAACTCACACAAATCTTCATAGCATCCTTTACTCCCCTTTTAAACGAAAACCAGCGTGAATAAGTACCGGGGAATAAAATGCTTTTCGCCAGTACAAAGCCTGCACATGCTTCAATAATCATTCCTGATATTTCAAGTGTACCATGTATCCAGATGACCAAAACACTTTGCCAACCCAATCCTTTTGCAAAAAACATATATTGAAAACTTCCTAACATAATACAATTCTGAAAAAACAAAAGCATGGTACCAATACCAAAGAAAATACCGCCGGCAACCATTAAAAAGCCAACCTTGATATTATTAAATGCAATACGCACAAACATGGCAAATTTGCTTTCATCCCTGTACACACCAAAGGGATCTCCCTTTTCAATGTTTTCTTCCGTCATGGAAACATAGCGCTCACCCAAAATACCTTTTACAAATTCATCATCTTTCATGGATGATAAAACAGCCATCAAACAAAACAAAACAAAAATTAAAAAGGTATAAAGCAACATGCGGTGATACTTTCTGAACAACAAAGGCAATTC
>DAIOWB010000350.1:0-2705 GCA_036758725.1 Lacibacter sp. | reverse complement strand
GTCGTTACGATAAACAAACTTCTGCATACTATGCAGCAGCACGTTTATGGGTAGACGAAATCATTGATCCACTGCAAACACGTGCCATCATCAGTGAAGGAATACATGCAGCTAATCATAATCCACATATGGATGATATGAAGTTGGGAGTTTTTCAGGTTTGAAGAAATGGAGAATGGAAAATCGAGAATTGAAAATTGATAATTGAAAATGGATAATTGAAAAGTAGCTATGCTATTTTCGAAATAGGGCATTAAAAATTATTTAGAGTCTTTGAATAGTAAGGGCTGTGTGTAGTTCCCCTCTTGAGAGTGGTGTAGGGGTGTGTCTCTCTTCTTGAGAGGGGTGCAGAGGTGTGTCTGCTAAATTGAAATACAGAACCTTGAAGAGTGCGACCACGCAACCACTTCGTTGCGTGGCAGGCACAACAAGTGATGCCAAAACATTCTGCAGCTGGTAAACAAAAAATAAAAAAGCCACTCAAACGAGTGGCTTTATATTATAAATCAATTTAAATTTTATTGAGCTGTTTTCAACTTTCTTGTTGTTAACAATGCATATCCACCAAAGAATACTGCACAAAAAACAACAGTAGCATAAATACTGGCAGCATAAAAAGGAATGCCATCAATAAATGTTAGCATTAAACCATCCAATGTTTTTGGATGATGATAACCGCCACCTCCAATCCATACCATAAAATTGCTGATGAAGAAATAAGCAGTAGGGGCTGCTAAAGCTCCCAATCCAATTTGCCATGCTTTGCTTTTGTTTATAAAGAAACCAAAAATGGTTAAGCCGGTAAATAATATGTAATTGCTTATCTGTCCGCTATAAAAACCTTCAATGCTGCTTAACCCGGCGTTGTAAAGAAGCTGATACATTGCATCGCTGATAAACATACTGAGGATGGGTAATGCAAATGCATACTTTTTATTTTTAATTACTGAGCCTGCAAACAAAGCCATAGCTATCTGCGGTGCAAACCCCATGGGACGGTTAGGCATGATACGATACAAGGCAGCCACAACAATCAATGCCAGGAATGTGAAAACTATATTTTTATTCAACTTCATATTTCGTTTGTATTAAAGGGCAAAAATAACTAAAAACTGCTCCCGAAAAACTATTTTATCAAACCCTGTTTCCCCGTACTGTGGATAAGCTTTTTCCTGTTATTTTCGGTGTATGGCAAAGCACCTTGAAACAGGCAAAGAAGGAGAGGAGCTTGCGGCTGAATGGCTGCAACAGCAAGGCTTTACCATCTTACACCGCAACTGGAAACATTCTTATTTTGAACTGGATGTGATTGCATTTAAAGAAGCTGTTTTGCATTTTATTGAAGTGAAAACAAGAACCACCGATACGTACGGCCATCCTGAAGAAGGTGTTACAGCAAAAAAACTCGAGCGACTTATGCATGCCGGTGAAGAATATTTAGATCAGCACCAAGAGTGGAAACGCATCCAGTATGATATCCTCAGCATCCGTTTATTTAAACACAAAGCACCGGAATATTTTTTTATTGAAGACGTTAGTTAATGGAAAATGGAAAATGGATAATTGATAATTAATGCTGATGATTAGTTTTATCTTATAAAAAAATGGGAGAGGGTGTAAAAAGAAAAAACTTCCAGAAGGAAGTTTTTCGGAGGACTGGATTTAAGTAGTCCGGTTTTTGGATTTTCACGATAATGGATAAGTTTTTCAGGAATTGGATATCAAATTGCTTTGATTGGATAAATATAGTATAATTAATTTGACATATACAAATAATAAATAATTATTTTTTTGATGCGTAATTTCCACATGCATATTGCTTAAGCTTTTAAAATCAGATATGCATGTTGTTTGAACAATTAATATTTTGGATTGATGCCTGTATAGGTAAATGGTGTAATAGCTTTTAATTCTTTCTTTACTGCTGCACTAACTTTTAAACTATTAATAAAATCAAGCATTGTTTTTTGTGTGATGGCAGCATTGCCTCTTGTAAGTTCTTTCAATGCTTCATATGGATTGGGATATTGTTCTCTTCGTAAAATAGTTTGAATAGCTTCTGCCACAACAGCCCAGTTATTTTCTAAATCGGTTTTTATTTTTTCTTCGTTCAACAATAATTTATTTAATCCTTTTTCTATTGATTTGATAGAAAGAATGCTATGTGCAAAAGGAACACCGATGTTGCGTAATACAGTTGAGTCAGTTAAATCTCTTTGCAATCTTGATACAGGAAGTTTAGCAGATAGATGTTCCCATAGTGCATTGGCTATGCCGAGGTTGCCTTCTGCATTTTCAAAGTCAATCGGATTTACTTTGTGCGGCATGGCACTGCTGCCCACTTCGCCTTTTTTAATTTTTTGTTTGAAGTAATCCATAGAAACATAGGTCCAGATATCACGGGAGAAATCAATTAAGATGGTATTGATGCGTTTTATACAATCCATTTGAGCAGCAAGATTATCGTAATGTTCAATTTGCGTAGTGAATTGCTGACGTTGCAATCCTAATTTCTTTTCAACAAATTCATTACCGAATTTTACCCAATCAGTTTTTGGATAAGAAACATAATGTGCATTAAAGTTGCCGGTAGCTCCACCAAATTTTGATGATGTGGGCAATACAGATAATTGATGCAACTGATTTTCTAAACGTTCAACATAAACCATCAATTCTTTTCCCAGCTTAGTAGGAGAAGCCGGTTG
>DAIOWB010000349.1:0-2721 GCA_036758725.1 Lacibacter sp. | reverse complement strand
TGGTAACGGTCTTGCACATTGCAAATTGCTCATTGCACATTGCATATTGCAAATTGCTCATTGCTCATCGCTCATAGAAAATTAAAAAACATGGTTCAAAAATTAATTGGACTCGCTTTAAGAAACCGGTTTATTGTTATACTGTTATCTGCAGTCATGTTTGCATGGGGTGTATACTCTATTAAACAAAATCCTATTGATGCCATTCCTGATTTGAGTGAGAACCAGGTGATTGTTTTTACCGAATGGATGGGCCGTAGTCCGCAGGTGATGGAAGACCAGGTAACGTATCCGTTAGTAAGTAACCTGCAGGGAATTCCAAAAATTAAAAACATTCGTGGGTCATCTATGTTCGGGATGAGTTTTGTTTATGTGATTTTTGAAGACAATGCAGATATCTATTGGGCAAGAACAAGAGTATTGGAGCGGTTGAATTATGCTCAGCGATTATTACCACAAGGAGTAACACCAACATTGGGTCCCGATGGCACTGGTGTTGGTCATATCTTCTGGTATCACCTCGATGCACCTAAAATGGATTTAGGTGAGCAAAGAGCCTTGCAGGACTGGTACATCAAATTTGCATTACAAACAGTACCCGGAGTTGCAGAAGTTGCTTCTTTTGGTGGTTTTGAAAAACAATATCAATTAATTGTTGACCCCGTGAAATTGCAATACTATAATATCTCTCTCATGGATATTATGACAAAAGTAAAAGCCAACAACAATGATGTGGGTGGAAGAAAATTTGAAATGGCTGATATGGCGTATATCATTCGTGGATTGGGCTATATCAAAAATAAATCAGATGTAGAAAATATTGCAGTAAGTAATTATAATGGTATACCTGTTAGAGTAAAAGATATTGGAACAGTACAAATGGGTGGCGATTTACGATTGGGCATTTTTGATATGGATGGAAAAGGGGAAGTGGTTGGCGGTATTGTAGTGATGCGTTATGGCGAAAATGCTGACAAAATTATTACAGCAATGAAAGAGAAAATGAAAGAAGTAGAAAAAGGTTTACCCGAAGGTGTAACGTTTAAAACTTCTTATGACAGAAGTACACTTATTGAAGAAGCAATTGAATCAGTGAAAGGAACATTAATAGAAGAAATGATTGCTGTTTCACTTGTTGTGCTTCTTTTTCTTTTTCATTGGAGAAGCGCCTTAATCATTCTTATTCAGTTACCCATTTCAGTTGCAGCTGGTTTTATTTTTCTGCAATTATTTGGCATTTCATCAAACATTATGTCACTCACTGGTATAGCACTGGCAATTAGTGTGGTGGTAGATGATGGAATTGTTATGGTAGAAAATGCATACAGGCATATTAGCGAAGCTCAACTTGTAAAAAGTAAGGAAGGCGGTTTGCAATAAGCAATGGGCAATGGGCAATGAGCAATAGGCAATAGGCAAAATACATTAAGCAATAAAATTAAATCATATAGTGAAAATATTTAAACGAAATAAAGATCCATTAACAGCAGATGAAAAAATGGACATCATTGAAAAGTCTTCCAAACAGGTAGGCCCTGGTGTTTTTTATTCAACCATCATTGTTGTTACTTCTTTTCTTCCGGTATTTCTGTTAACAGGAATGGAAGGAAAACTATTTCATCCACTAGCATGGACAAAAACATTTATTCTTTTGATAGATGCGTTTTTGGCAATTACATTAACTCCGGTATTAATTTCTTTTTTACTAAAGGGAAGATTGAAACCGGAAAGCGCAAACCCCATTACCAGAACATTAGAAAAAATCTATACACCCATTTTAAAACTCTGTTTACACTGGAGAAAAACAACCATTGCTATTAATCTTATTGCATTGGCAATTGGCATTATTATGATGACGAGGTTGGGATCAGAATTTATGCCCCCGTTAGATGAAGGTTCTCTTTTATTTATGCCGGTTACTTTGCCTGATGTTTCAAATTCAGAAGCAAAACGTTTATTACAGGTGCAGGATAAACTCATTCGTACTGTACCGGAAGTTGCACATGTATTGGGTAAAGCAGGAAGAGCAAATACGGCAACAGATAACTCCCCTATCAGTATGATTGAAACCATTATTCTTTTGAAACCAAAAAATGAATGGCGTACAGGAATAACAAAAGACAGCATCATTAACAATCTGAATTCAAAATTACAAATACCCGGTATTACAAACGGATGGACCCAGCCAATCATCAATCGTATCAACATGCTTTCAACAGGCATCAGAACGGATGTTGGTTTAAAAGTGTATGGACAAAACCTGGATACGATTTATGCATTTGCACAAACCATCAAAAAACAATTGGAAGGAATTGATGGAGTAAAGGATTTGTATGTAGAACCTATCACAGGTGGAAAATATATTGACATTGTTGTTAAGAGAGATGAAATTGGCCGGTATGGTTTAAGTGTGGATGATGTGAATTTAGTTGTTGAAAGTGCATTGGGTGGAATGAAACTTACTACAACCATTGAAGGCCGTCAACGGTTTTCAGTAAATGCAAGATATGGCCAGGATTTCAGAAACAACATTTCTGCATTAAAACGCTTACAGGTGCAAACAATGAATTTTGGACCCATTCCTTTAGAAGCAGTGGCTGATATAAAAATAACAGATGGCCCTCCTATGATTAATTCTGAAAATGCAATGCTTAGAGGGACTGTATTATTTAATGTACGTGAAAGGGATTTAGGAAGTACCGTTAAAGAAGCCCAACAGAA
>DAIOWB010000348.1:0-2721 GCA_036758725.1 Lacibacter sp. | reverse complement strand
GGCTCGCAAGTACAAATTAAATTACGGTCACCGTGTGTATTATTAATTCTGCTCACCGTTGGCCAGAATTTATTTTTTGTTACATAGTGCAATGGAAATGCCGCCTGCTGTCGTGTATAGTTATGATTCCATTCATCGGCAGTAACAACAAACTGTGTGTGTGGTGCATGTTTTAATGCATTATCAACTTTATCTGATTTGCCTTCTTCAATGTCTCTTATTTCCTGGCGGATACTTAACATGGCTTCACAAAAACGATCCAGTTCTGCTTTGTCTTCGCTTTCTGTTGGTTCAATCATAATGGTGCCTGCAACAGGAAAGCTCATGGTTGGTGCATGAAAACCATAATCAATTAAACGTTTGGCAATATCTTCTGCTTCAATACCAGCACTATTTTTAAACGGACGAAGTTCTACAATAAATTCATGTGCACAAGTGCCATTTGCACCAGTATATAAAATATCATAATCTTTTTCCAATCTTGCTTTCATATAGTTGGCATTAAGAATTGCATATTCCGTTGCTTTTCTTACAGCATCAGCACCCAGTAAACGGATATATGCATAGCTAATAAGCAAGATAGATGCAGAGCCAAAAGGAGCAGCGCTTACAGCTCCTTGTGATGCATTGCTGATATGCCCGGGTAAATGATTGGCAAGATGCTTCTTTACACAAATAGGCCCCATACCTGGTCCGCCACCACCATGTGGTATAGCAAATGTTTTATGAAGATTAAGATGACAAACATCTGCTCCTATTAATCCCGGTGATGTTAAGCCAACCTGTGCATTCATATTGGCGCCATCCATATAAACCTGTCCGCCATGTTCATGAACAATAGCACAAATCTCTTTTACACTTTCTTCAAAAATGCCAAATGTACTTGGATAGGTAATCATAGTGCCCGCAAGATTAGCGCTGTGTTGTTCTGCTTTCGCTTTAAAATCGGCCACATCAATATATCCATTCTCCAATGCTTTTACAACTACTACTTTCATGCCCGCCATTACAGCACTTGCCGGGTTGGTACCATGTGCAGAAACCGGAATTAAAATAATAGTACGATGTGTGTCACCGTTAGCAAGATGGTAATTACGAATAGATAATAATCCTGCATACTCACCTTGTGCACCACTGTTTGGTTGTAAACTGCATGCATCAAAACCGGTAATTTCACAAAGATATTCTGATAGTTCATTGATGATTTGCTGATAACCCTGTGTTTGATCATTTGGTGTAAACGGATGAATTTTACTCCAGTGTGCCCAGCTTAACGGCATCATTTCTGTTGCAGCGTTCAACTTCATGGTGCAACTGCCCAATGAAATCATGGAAGTATTTAACGAAAGATCTTTATTCTCCAGTTGTTTAATATAACGCATCATCTGTGTTTCACTGTGATATGTATTGAAATTAGGATGCGTTAAAAACTGACTTTTTCTTGTAAGTGCTAACGGAATATTTTTTAAATCAGCTTCTTCATCAATCAAAAAAGAAACCGGATCAGTATCATTCACAAAACAATTAATCAAATCAAATAAGTCTTCAGCATTTGTTGTTTCATCAATGGAAATGCTGATGGTATGTTGGTTGATATAACGTAGATTAATTTCCTGTTTCTCTGCTTTAGTTTTTATTGGAGCAATGTCATTTACTGTAACTGCAATGGTATCAAAAAATGATTGACTTACAAGTTTATAACCTAAACTTTCAATAGCATGTGCCGTGGTTTGTGTAAGCAGAGCAACCCGTTTAGCAATGGTTGTTAATCCATCAGGGCCATGATATACTGCAAACATGGCAGCCATGTTGGCCAGCAATGCCTGTGCAGTACAAATATTGGAAGTTGCTTTTTCTCTTTTAATATGTTGCTCTCTTGTTTGTAATGCCATTCTTAATGCACGGTTGTTTTGTGCATCAATACTTACACCAATGATTCTTCCGGGAATAGAACGTTTAAATTCATCTTTGGTAGTAAAGAACGCAGCATGCGGTCCGCCATAACCAAGCGGAACTCCAAATCGTTGAGCAGAACCAAATGCAACATCAGCACCCAGTTCACCGGGAGAAGTAATTAATGTAAGTGCCAGTAAGTCTGTTGCCATTGCAACAAAACCACCAACAGCCTGCACTTTTTGTATAAAAGAACGGTAATCTTCAACCGAACCTACATTATTGGGATATTGAACCAATGCCCCGAAATAGGTTTGATCGATAGTTGCTGTTTTATAATCACCAAAAATGATTTCAATACCTAATGGTGTACCACGGGTAATGAGTACATCTTTTGTTTGTGGAAATACTTCTTCATCAACAAAAAACTTTGGTGCATTAATTACATCTGTTTTGTTTACATGATGAAAAAGCATATTCATTGCTTCAGCAGCAGCAGTTGCTTCGTCAAGTAACGATGCATTGGCAATAGGCAAACCGGTTAAATCACTCACCATGGTTTGAAAGTTGAGTAAGCTTTCCAAACGTCCCTGTGAAATTTCTGCCTGGTAAGGCGTGTATTGTGTATACCATCCCGGATTTTCAAAGATGTTGCGTAAAATCACACTGGGTGTAATAGTTCCATAATAACCCTGGCCAATATAATTTTTATATTGCTTGTTTTTTAAAGAAACATCCTTGAGGTGCTGTAACAACTCTGCTTCACTCATTGCATCGGGCAGATTGAGTTTATTGGTATTTCGGATTGAAGCAGGAACTGTTTTGCTG
>DAIOWB010000347.1:0-2728 GCA_036758725.1 Lacibacter sp. | reverse complement strand
TATAAAAGAGAATTGTGACTTCATTTATAAAGTGATTCACTTTTCCTATTCATTCCTGAATAATTTTACAACTTTTAATATTAGATCCTGCTTTTAAGTAAAAATTTCGCCAGCGATGTTTTTGTAACTATTATTTAATATATAGCAATATAGAGAGGTTATGAATCTATTCTCAGTTTTTTGTTTGCTTAACATGTAAGGTTCCAGCCGAAGAATAATTCTGAGCAATAAAATCAGAATCAACTTTAATTAATAATTTAGCTACAGTTCCGGAGAGATCATTGGTCAATGCCAGAAGTATATTTATAATTGAACACAGTAATTAAATAAAAATAACTAATAAAGGAAATGGGAAATAAAAAGGAATTGCCAAAGAAAGAATTTGAAGAATTACTCAAAACATTAAAAGTCCGTTTTGAGAAAAATATGAACCGCCATAAAGGTATTGAATGGGCGAAAGTACAAGCAAAGCTGGATGCAATAACCGGCAAAGAAAAATGCTGGTCGCTTAATGAAATGGAAAAAACCGGTGGCGAACCGGATGTTATTGGTTATGATAAAAAAACAGATGAATATATTTTTTATGATTGCACAGCAGAAAGTCCGCAGGGCCGCAGAAGTATTTGTTACGACGATGAAGCACTGAAAGCAAGAAAAGAATTTAAACCAAAAGATAGTGCTGTTCATATGGCTTCTTCCATGGGTATTGAACTTTTAACAGAGGGAGAATACAGGGAGTTACAGAAACTTGGAAAGTTTGATACAAAAACATCGAGCTGGGTGAAAACACCTGCTGAGATCAGAAAACTTGGAGGAGCAATTTTTTGTGATCGCCGTTACGAAACTGTTTTTGTTTATCACAACGGTGCAGAATCTTATTATGCCGGCAGGGCATTCCGTGGCTCACTTCGGGTTTAAGATTTGAACTGACAATTTTATTCTCTTTTATTCTTTTTGAAATTAAGACTATCTGCAAAATAATTCCTGTTAGAAAATATTTACTATCAAATTATTTTGTGATGATTGTATCTATGCCAGAAAAATAATAAACATTTATAAAAACTATACTTGGTTTGTGATTGAGAACAAAAAAAGTGGCCCGTTGCCGGGCCACTCTTTCAATGTATATCATACAATTTATTAATCTACCAAATCGTAACGACCAAGGTTCATCACTTTGTTCCATGCTGCAACAAAATCATGTACAAATTTTTCTTTTGCATCTTCACAAGCATATACTTCTGCAAGAGCACGCAGTTCTGAGTTGGAACCAAAGATGAGATCAACTCTTGTAGCCGTCCATTTTAATTCACCTGTTTTCCGGTCTCTGCCTTCAAACAAATCTTTCTTATCAGATGTTGCACTCCATGTTGTATTAAAATCAATCAGGTTTACAAAAAAATCATTTGTAAGTGATCCAGGATTTTTTGTAAAAACCCCGTGTTGCGATTGATTGTAATTACTGTTTAGCACACGCATACCAGCAACAAGAACTGTTAGTTCAGGAGCTGTTAGTGTTAAGAGTTGTGCTTTATCAATCAACAATTCTTCTGCCAATGCGGTGTGTTTATTTTTTATATAATTACGGAAACCATCGGCAGCAGGCTCCAATACAGCAAAAGATTCTACATCAGTTTGCTCTTGTGTTGCATCATTTCGTCCTGCTTTAAATGGAACTGTTATTGTAATACCTGCATTCTTTGCTGCTTGTTCAACAGCTGTACAACCGGCAAGCACTATCAAATCAGCTAACGAAACTTTCTTATTTGCATTTGCACTGTTAAATTCTTTTTGAATGTTCTCCAAAACATCTAACACTTTTGAAAGTTGAGCCGGGTTGTTTACTTCCCAGTATTTCTGCGGTGCCAAACGAATGCGTGCACCATTGGCACCACCACGTTTATCTGAACCACGGAATGTTGATGCAGATGCCCATGCAGTAGATACCAGTTGCGACACCGTTAGTCCACTCGACAATAGTTTACTCTTCAGTGCAGTAATCTCTTGTTCATTAATCAGTTCATATGTAACAGCAGGAACAGGATCTTGCCAGATCAATTCTTCTTTAGGCACTTCTGGTCCCAGATAACGTGTTATCGGACCCATATCTCTATGTGTAAGTTTAAACCAGGCACGTGCAAATGCATCTGCAAATTCATCAGGGTGTTCAAAGAATCGTCTTGAAATTTTTTCATATGCAGGATCAACTCTTAAAGAGAGATCTGTTGTAAGCATAAATGGTTGATGACGCTTAGATGGATTGTGTGCATCAGGTACCAAACCTGCTCCTGCATCTCCTTTAGGTTTCCATTGATGTGCGCCTGCAGGGCTCTTTGTTAATTCCCATTCGTAACCAAACAGGTTTTCGAAATAATTGTTACTCCATTTAGCTGGAGTGGTAGTCCATGCACCTTCAAGTCCACTTGTAATTGTATTCTCTCCGTTTCCACTTCCGAAAGTATTTTTCCAGCCGAGGCCTTGCTCTTCAATATCTGCCCCTGCAGGTTCTCTACCTACATATTTACCAGGATCGGCAGCACCATGGGTTTTACCAAATGAATGCCCCCCGGCAATTAATGCAACTGTTTCTTCATCATTCATTGCCATACGGCCAAAAGTTTCCCTAATATCACGGGCTGCTGCCAAAGGATCAGGATTTCCGTTGGGTCCTTCGGGGTTCACATAAATCAGACCCATTTGTACAGCACCTAAGGGATTTTCCAATTCA
>DAIOWB010000346.1:0-2750 GCA_036758725.1 Lacibacter sp. | reverse complement strand
TATACTCTTTAAAATAAGTTGGCCTTGTGTTTGAAAGTCTCCCCTTTGGGGAGGGATTTAGAGGCGGCTTGGCTTTGTTGTAATTAATCTTTCCACAAAAAGGGGAACAAAATAAGACTGAGTATTATAATCATGAGATCTAAACCGCTTAGTAATAAAATCATTTGTAAAACAGCGTTCTCTCGGAATACTTCACCAAATGCTGATTTTGATATTTTAACCAGTAATAATAACTGAGGAATGATGAGGGGGAACCCAAGGATTGCCATTAATGCTGCATTCTGGTTTGCCCTGGCTGCAATAGCAGCTAATAATGTAAAAACCAGGCTAATGCTGATTCCTCCCAAAACAGTTATACCTAAGAACTGAATTGTATTTGAAAAAGGTGAACCAAGAAAAAAACTGAACATCAAAACACTCAGTAAACTCATGATCAGCATCAACAAAACATTATATAACAATTTGGCAATAATAAATTCTAGAGGCCCGGCAATAGAGTAATAGTATAACATGCGTCCACGGCTTTCCTGCAAAAAACTCTTTGCCACTGCATTAATGCAAATAAATAATAAATTCATCCAGAACAATCCATTCCATACGGTTGGTTCAGGTTGGCCCATTGCTAAATACAAAACAAAGATGGTACTGGCTATATATAAAAGAATTCCGTAAAAAGTATATTGCTGTCTTATTTCAAGCAATAAATCTTTTTTAAAAAGGGCTGCAATTTTTTGAATAGAAATCAAAAGGATAAGTTTTTTTTCTTATTTATTGTGATAGCAATGCCTGCAACGGGGTTCATATTTATCTTTTTCACCCAACACTACCTGTCCGCCTTCAGTGGAAGTTCTGTAAGAGTAATTGGCAATATTGCCACATACCACACAAATAGCATGGAGCTTGGTAATATAATCAGCAACAGCCAGTAAATTAGGCATTTGTCCAAATGGTTGTTTTTTGTAATCCATATCCAGGCCGGCAACAATTACACGGGCACCGCTTAATGCCAGTTGCTCACATACATTGGTAATTTCGGCATCAAAAAACTGTGCTTCATCAATTCCAATAACATCAACTCCCTGGGCAAGAAGTAATATCTTTTGTGAATTATCTACCGGAGTGGAAAGAATTGCATTCTCATCGTGTGAAACAATTTTCAATACATCATAACGTACATCAACAGCCGGTTTAAAAATCTCAACTTTTAAATTAGCAATACGTGCACGCTTTAACCTGCGGATTAATTCTTCCGTTTTTCCGCTGAACATGGAACCGCAAATCACCTCCACCCAGCCTCTCCGGTCAAATCTAATATTTGGTTCTATAAACATTATCAATAATTTATGGCAAACAGTTTGTAACTTAACAGGAAAATTCCAATACCGTCAAAAGTAAGGACTATTCATGGAACGTATTGCTTCTCTGATTGAACAATTGCAACAAGCTTTGCAAACAAATGCAGATGCATCACAACTATTGATGCTCACCAATATGCTGCAGGCCGAACTTCAAATGCAGGTGCAGCAAAAAAAGTCACCTGCCGGATCTAAAAATGTTGCTGTTCTAATGCCCGGATCTGTTAACATTGCCTATTTTAATCAGCAATCGGAAAATTCAACCTCAACTACTGATATAAAAGAAATAGCTGAAGAAAAAATTACAGAAGTATTGCAGGTTGATGAGAAAGAAGTGGAAGCCGAGCTGGAAGAAATCCGCCAAAAAGCTGAATTTTCTAAAAAAATACAGGCACAGCAAGTAATTCATAAACCTGTTTTATTGTTTGATGATGAACCTGAAATTCCAACACTTATTCATCAACCAAAATACTATGAACCGGTAGCAAAAAAAACGAATGGTGAAGTAAATGATAAAAGTAAAAATGCAGAATCATCAGTGAATGAAAGCTTAAAGGAAGAGAAGAAAGAAGTTGCACATATACTCACTGAGGCTTCACATATAAAAGATCTTAAAAAAGCAATTGGTATAAATGACAGGTTTGTATTTATCAATGAATTATTCAGGGGCGATGAAACCATGTATGAGCGAAGTATTAAAACAATTAATAATTTTTCTATCTACCCCGAAGCACAATACTGGATTGAACGGGAATTAAAAGTAAAATTAGGTTGGGATAATAACAGGCCTTCTACCATGGAATTTTATGCCTTGGTAAAGAGGCGTTTTTCCTGAAGCCAACGATAGATCTTATCAGTTGCTCCACTGTTTTCTTCAACATACAAAGCCGCAATTCTTCCTGATGCTTTTATATTTAAAGTTTGCAACAATTTCATTAACTGCTTGCTGTTTTCAACTGTAAAACTTGCTCCCATTTTTTTTAGTTCCACACTTTCTTTAAACTTTAAATAATAAGGTCCTGTTATAACACATTTGCCGTATACAGCAGCTTCTATAATATTATGATGCCCGCTGGTATTAAACCCACCACCTACATAACAAAGTGTGCCATAATAGTACAATTTTGAGAGATAGCCAATGTTATCAACAATTAAACAGTTACCTGAATGTTTTGCTGTATTGTTCAAATCAATTTCTGAAAAACAAACAGCATTTGGAAATAAAGTGTTGAGCCTGGTTATGTTTTCAGTTTTTATTTCATGTGGAGCAATAATCAGTTGCCATTCTTTTTCATTTTCTTTAAACCAATCTGCAAGTAAATTTTCATCTTCTTTCCAGGTGCTGCCGGCAACCAATACTTTTTTAGTGCTATCAATAAAACGTTCAATTTGTTC
>DAIOWB010000345.1:0-2770 GCA_036758725.1 Lacibacter sp. | reverse complement strand
ATAATTTTTTTGCATCATCAACGGTTGCTATGCTTACACCGGCATTACCAACCTTGCCATAAATATCCGGACGAAGAGCAGGATCTTCTCCATACAAGGTAACACTGTCGAATGCAGTTGATAAACGAATTGCCGGCTGATTTAATGAAACATAATGAAAACGTTTGTTGGTCCGTTCGGGGCCACCTTCACCTGCAAACATTCTTGTAGGATCTTCCCCTTCACGTTTTAAAGGAAACACACCAGCAGTAAATGGGAAACTGCCCGGCACATTTTCCTGTGCCTGCCATTTTAATAGATCGCCCCAGTCTTTATATTTTGGCAAAACAACTTTAGGAATTTTTGTACCACTTAAGCTTTTACTTGTCATGGGTTGTTTAATAACCTTATCTCTTACTTTATATTCATAAAATTCCTGCTTATATGCTTTTACTTTTTCAGGCCAGTTTGTAATGAGTTTTTTTGCAACAGGTGTTTGCAGATCGGTTAATTGCAGTATTTGTTTGTCGATGAACTGAAGAACCCCGTCAGCGGGTTTATCCCCTGACGGCGGTTGATTGAGAAGCATTTCTTTTGTACCCTGTAACTGATACAACTTTGAAGCAATTGCACACTGATCAATCACCAACTGATTGTAATCCTTAATAGCATCTGCAATTTCACTTAAATAACGAACTCTTGAAGGAGGAATGATTAGTGACTTGCTTACTGTGTCCTTATGTTTAAAATGTTCAACAGATCCGAATTTTACTTTGGTTTTTGCTTCTATTGCAATCATTATTTTTTCAAATAATTCATTAACACCAGCATCATTAAATTGTGAAGCAATGGTTCCGATGATTGGCAACTCTTCATCTTTTGCCATAAATAGCTGATGATTGCGTTTGTATTGTTTACGCACATCTGCCAATGCATCTAATGCACCAGCTTTATCAAATTTGTTGATGGTAATTACATCAGCATAATCAAGCATGTTTATTTTTTCTAACTGTGATGCTGCACCATATTCTGGTGTCATTACATATAAACTCACATCACAATAATCAAGGATGGAAGCATCGCTTTGTCCTACCCCTGCACTTTCAAGTATAATAAAATCAAACCCGGCTTCTTTACATATGTCTATTGCTTCCTGCACATGAGCACTTAATGCTTTATCGCTTTCCCTTGTTGCAAGGCTTCGCATATAAGCCCTTGGGTTAGAAATTGAATTCATACGAATACGATCACCTAACAACGCACCACCTGTTTTCTTTTTTGAAGGATCAACCGAAATAACAGCAATCGTTTTATCAGAAAATGTATTTAAAAAACGACGGACAATTTCATCTGTTACAGATGATTTACCTGCGCCACCGGTACCTGTAATGCCGAGGACGGGAATAGTGGAATTGGTTTTGGGGAATTTGGAACTCGTTACCAATGTCTTTATTTCCTGTAGGATAGTACTATAATCTTCTCCGTTTTCTGCCAATGAAATTGCTCTTGCAATCAGCCGTATATCTTTTTTTTCATTCAATGGCAATTTTCCATTCAAATTGGGTGTTGCCGTTTTAATCCCCCCTTTGGGGGGTGGGGGGGCTGCTGTTTTAATCACATCCTCTATCATTCCTTCCAAACCCATATGTCTTCCATCATCGGGTGAATAAATACGTGTGATACCGTATTGTTGCAGTTCTATAATTTCTGATGGAAGTATGGTGCCGCCACCACCGCCGAAAATTTTTATATGTCCGCAACCATTTTCATCCAACAAGTCTTTCATGTATTTAAAAAACTCCATATGGCCACCCTGGTAACTGGTGATAGCAATTCCCTGAGCATCTTCTTCAATGGCACATTCCACTATTTCAAGCACACTTCGGTTATGCCCCAGGTGAATGATTTCAGCACCTTTGCTCTGCATAATTCTACGCATGATGTTGATGGCAGCGTCATGGCCATCAAAAAGTGAGGCGGCCGTTACTATACGCACTTTATGTTGAAGTTGATAACTCATATAGCAATAATGATTGGGAAGCAAAGTTACATCATTGTATATATCCGCTAACCGTTGTTAGTGCCCATAATAACAAACCCGGCAAGTGCCGGGTTTGTTATTGAAGGCAAATATTGATTAATTATATCCTTCGTTCTGAGTAAGGTTTGGATTTACACGGATTTCTCTCTCAGGGATTGGCAATACAAGCTTTGGTGATGTAGCAGGCAAACCACCACTACCAGTAAAATAACCGGTTGTAACACCCAAACGTTTAATATCTGATAGATTAAATCCTTCAAAAGCAAGTTCTAATTTTCGTTCAAAAAGTATGTCGTCTAATGTTATAACAAGCTTTGAAATTAATCCAACACGATTACGAATTCTGTTTAAATCAGATAAAGGTGTAGCCCCAACTGTTGTGCTTAAACGAAAATTTGCTTCAGCTCTTATTAAATACATTTCAGCTAAACGTATGGTATGCACATTGCCATAAATATTATCATTTTTGCCATTGTAAACTGAACCGCCGCTTACATAAAACAGATCTTGCCTCTCATCAGCAGGTTCATATAAATTCAAATGATCATCAGTGATAGTTATATCACCACGGTTGTCGGCAGAAAAGAAAGTTTGAAAATCGTTTACACCAGAGTTAGTAGTAACCTGCATTGCAAAAACATCTTCAGTAGTATTGCCAAAAGGATTACCTCCGTTGTATGGAAAAGCATCTCCAAAATATCCTGCCAGGCTGTAACGATTTGATGTAATTACTCTATTAGCAGCATCTCT
>DAIOWB010000344.1:0-2798 GCA_036758725.1 Lacibacter sp. | reverse complement strand
AGCCCGGGTGGCGGAATTGGTAGACGCAGCAGACTCAAAATCTGCCATCCGCAAGGGTGTGAAGGTTCGATTCCTTTCCCGGGCACAAATTTTTTCCGCCTTCAGATGAAGGCGGTTTTTTATTTCATACTTCACATTCACATTTATTACTTTCAGGCCCAACCCTTAACTTGCAAACGTTAAACGAATTGCATGCTCAAACTAGGACTCATCAGAGAAGGGAAATTGCCAGCCGATAACCGTGTAGCCTTAACACCTGCTCAATGTAAATGGATTCATAAAAATTCATCTGATATAAAAATATCTGTTCAATCATCTTCAACACGCTGCTTTCCTGATAAAGAATATCAATTGGCAGGTATTGAAGTAAAAGAAGACATCAGCGAATGTGATGTTTTATTTGGCATTAAAGAAGTACCTGCCGATCAGTTAATTCCCAATAAAACCTATTTTTTCTTTTCACATACTAAAAAAGCACAAGAGCATAACCAAAAACTCATGCAGGGAATGGTTAAAAAGCAAATTACACTCGTTGATTATGAATGCTTAACTCATGAAGATGGTCAACGAATCATTGGTTTTGGTTTTTTTGCAGGTGTTGTTGGTGCTCATAATGGTATGATGGCTTATGGCAACAGAACTGGTACATTCAGTTTGGGTCGTGTTAGTGATGTGAAAGATTACAGGCAGTTAATACACACCTATTTTGGTTTGAAACTTCCTATCATGAAAATTGCAGTTACCGGAAGCGGGCGTGTTGCACATGGTGTGCTTGAAATCATGAACCTGATGGGTATACATGAAGTAGAACCTTTTGATTTTTTACATAAACAATTTGAATACCCGGTTTATGTTGATTTAAAAGGAAGGGATTTATATGAACGCAAAGATGATGGTACTTATAACCGGATCGATTTTCATGAACATCCTGAAGAATACAAATGCAGTTTCTCCCCTTTTGTAAAGCAAACAGATGTGCTGATGAATGGTATCTACTGGGATAAAAACGTTCCGCCACTTTTTACCATTGAAGATTTTCAACAAAAGGAGTTCAGAATAAAAACCATTGCTGATATTACTAATGATACCAACGGTTCTATTCCTATTAATATTGGTGACTCCAGCATAAAAGATCCCATTTATGGTGTTGACAAAACAACACTTCAACGTACAGATCCTTATCTTCCCAATTCTGTTGATCTGATGGCCATTGGTAATTTGCCGAATGAATTACCCAGAGACGCCTCAAGATATTTTGGTGAAATGCTCATCAAATTTGTATTAGAAGACCTGGTAAAAGGCGGATCAGCAATTATTGAGAGGGCAACCATGTTGAAAAATGGAAATCTTACCGAACCTTATAGTTATTTAAAAGAATATGCAGGAGTTAGTTGATGTAAGATATTAGAATGACGAACTCAAATTTACTTATTATAAATACAGATAATAATCCTTCAATAAATTTTCAAAAGAACTTGTATACTGATTTAATTCATTTTTGATTGAGAGTTCATTTAAATCTGATTCCGTTTTTTTTCTTCCAAATAACAACAGACTTCTGAAATAAGAATGATTAGTTGTTTGTCTTACATTCAACCGTTTATTTAAAAACAAATTCAACGACAATGCTTTTGAAATAAATTCATCCGAACGATGAAAAGGAAGCAAAACAGCAAAACCTCCCTCAGCATCCAGGTTTTCATCAACAATATGTAACAACTCAACTAGTTTTAAACCTTCATCATGCATTGCAACATTCCTGACAGATGAATCCGATTTTAAATCAGCTTCATAAAACGGCGGATTTGTAATAATGAAATTATATTTCTTCTGAAATCGAAAGGATTTTACATCAGCATGAAATAATTGTAAGCGATCCTTCCAAATACTTGCTTCCATATTTTCTTTCGCCTGTAAATAAGAAGAGGTATCTATTTCAATTCCGTCAATAGTTGCATTACACTTTTGTGCCAGCATCAGCATTAATAATCCTGTACCCGTGCCAATATCCAAAACATTTTCAACTTTCAATTTCCCGTTTTCCATTTCATTTGCCACCCATGCACCAAACAAACAACTATCTGTGCTCACTTTTAAAGCAGCTTTTTCCTGTTGAATTATAAACTGTTTGAATTGGAAATATGAATTAGCCATAAGCAAAGCTGTTAGCTTGTAGAGATTAGCTGCAAGCATAAAAAACGATACGTAATATAATTATTAAAAAAGCTTTAGGCTGGCAGCTAATGGCTAAAAACTTTTTTACCACTCTGCCCTTGCACTTGGGCTCACACTTAAAGAAACAAAATCATTCTCCAGGTATTTATAATATCCTGTCTTGGCAATCATAGCTGCATTATCAGTACAATATTCAAAAGAAGGAATAAATGTTTTCCAATGATACTTCTCCCCCATTTCCAAAAATGCTTTTCGTAATCCACTGTTGGCGCTAACACCACCTGCCAGGCAAATCTGTTTAATGCCTGTTTGCAAGGATGCTTTCTTTATTTTGTTTAATAGAATGGAAACAATGCGCTGCTGTACAGAAGCACAGATATCATGCAGATTTTCTTCAATAAATTCTTTTTGCTCTGCTTCAGTAGCTAAAAACTCTTCTTTAAAAACCAAACTTGTTCCTGCATTTTTTAAAAAATAAAGTATAGAAGTTTTTACACCGCTAAAACTAAAGTTCAGATCAGGAATTTGCGGCTCAGGAAATTTAAAACGGTTTGCATTACCTAATACAGCAAACTTATCAATCAATGGCCCGCCCGGATAAGGTAGCCCCAAAAGTTTGGCCG
>DAIOWB010000343.1:0-2799 GCA_036758725.1 Lacibacter sp. | reverse complement strand
GGAGGAAGAATTTCAAAAGACACTAATGTGTTTTTTGATTGGGCTATATGTTCAGTTACTTTCATTACTTCTGTTTACTTTGAGTGCAACACCTGCAAACCTCAGCTCCATAGATGCATTGCAGATAAAGTGATTGCGACGCAAGGGACGATGCTATGAAAACCGAAGCTGGTATTTAAAACTTTGCAAACATATAACAGGAGCGGCTTTTAATCAAACATTGTTTGAGAGGAAGTTTCACATTTTAGAAAGAGAATATCCGGTATTTTCGCAATTCATACTTTTTATTTTGAGTTTAACCATTTATACCAAAGAATTAGTAAAGCGTTACCGGAACCGAACGGTGGCCAGCCATGTAAGTATTGAAGTAAACCAGGGTGAAATTGTGGGCTTGCTGGGCCCTAATGGTGCCGGCAAAACCACCACGTTTTATATGGTTGTTGGTTTTATTAAACCCGATGAAGGCGAAGTGTTTTTGAATGATGAAAATATTACCAACCTGCCTATGTACAAAAGAGCGCAGATGGGAATTGGTTATTTACCTCAGGAAGCAAGTATTTTCAGAAAACTATCTGTTGAAGAAAATATTGCTGCTGTTTTAGAAATGACCAAGCTTAGCAAGCAAGCACAAAAAGATAAACTGGAAGATTTGTTAACTGAATTCCGCCTGCATCATGTACGTAAAAACAATGGCGATTCATTAAGCGGAGGTGAAAGAAGAAGAACAGAAATTGCCAGGGCATTGGCCGTTGACCCTAAATTTATTTTGCTTGATGAACCCTTTGCCGGTGTAGATCCTATTGCAGTAGAAGATATACAGGCCATTGTTGCAAAACTCAAATACAGAAACATTGGTATTTTAATTACAGATCATAATGTAACAGAAACCCTTTCTATTTGCGACAGGGCTTACCTGCTTATTGAAGGAAAGATTTTTAAACATGGTACTGCCGAAGAATTAGCTGATGATGAACAGGTGCGCCGTTTATACCTTGGAAGAAACTTTGAATTAAAACGTAAAGATTACCTGCATGAAGATGCAGACAAACCTTTAAGTGAACAGAACCGGTCATAATTACTAAAATCCCCTTTACTTTTTATATCTTGCCAAAGCATGAAACTGCTTAGCCCTGCTATATCACGACTTGCCCGTTTGCGTATGTGGCGCATTGAAAGCTGGATGAATAATCCGGTAGCTGCTCAGCGTGAAGTAATGCAGGACCTTGTATCAACTGCACAGTATACCCAGTTTGGACAACTGTATTGTTTTGAAAAACTCTTCAACATCAAAGATTTTAAAAACACGGTTCCGGTTCATGAATATGACGATCTGAAACCGTTTATTGAACGGATGATGAATGGCGAAGAAAATGTGTTATGGCCCACTCCGGTTACATGGTTTGCAAAAAGCAGCGGCACCACCAGTGATAAAAGTAAATTTATTCCTGTTAGTGAAGAAAGTTTAAAAGATTGTCATTTTAAAGCAAGCAAGGATGTTCTTACATTATATTATAATAATTTCCCATCATCAGATTTATTAACGGGAAAAGCACTTGTAATTGGAGGCAGTCATGCAGTAAACCAATTAAATGAAGATGTGCAGTTTGGAGATTTAAGTGCTGTATTAATGCAAAATGCACCTTTATGGAGTACCTGGATTCGTACACCTGACTTACGCATTGCATTAATGGATGAATGGGAGAGTAAAATTGAAATGCTTGCACAAAGTACCATTAAAGAAAATGTTACTTCTATCTCCGGTGTACCCACATGGACACTTGTATTGTTCAGACGCATTCTGGAATTAACAGGTAAAAAAACAATTGCAGAAGTTTGGCCCAATCTTGAATTGTATATGCATGGAGGCGTTTCTTTTGTTCCTTACCGTGATCAATTTGAAGGCATAATTGGCAAACCAATAAACTATCTTGAAACCTATAATGCAAGTGAAGGATTCTTTGCTGCACAGGATAAACCGGGTGAAGAAGGCATGTTGTTTTTTGCTGATCATGGAATTTTTTATGAGTTTATGCCCGTTGAAGAATATGGAAATCCTTTCCCTTATACTGTTGGATTAGAAAAAGTAGAAACAGGAAAAAATTATGCATTAATCATTAGCACCAATGGAGGTTTATGGCGTTACATTGTAGGAGACACTGTACAGTTTACATCATTACATCCTTTTAGAATAAAAGTGAGTGGAAGATTAAAGCACTTCATTAATGCATTTGGAGAAGAATTAATAGTTGATAATACAGATAAGGCCATTGCAACTGCCTGTGAACAAACAGGAGCAATAGTAAATGAATATACTGCAGCACCTGTTTATTTCAGTGAAAGCGGAAACGGTGCTCATGAATGGCTGATTGAGTTTGAAAAAGAACCAACTCATTTAAGTGATTTTATTTATGAACTTGATTTAGCTTTAAAAAATGTGAATAGCGATTACGAAGCAAAACGTTATAAAAATATTGCCTTGGGAATTCCGGTTGTTCATTCAATTCCTAAAGGTGTTTTTCATGAATGGTTACGTCATAAAGGAAAGCTTGGCGGTCAGCATAAAATACAACGCCTTAGCAACGACCGTAATTTTTTAGAAGAACTCTTACTTTTTAAAACCAAGCATGAAGCTGACAAAGAATCGCTTTAATTTGCAATTTTATAAACTTTAATTGTATGAAACTATTAGAAGGCAAAGTTGCCATTGTTACCGGTGCAGCAAGAGGAATTGGTGAAGCTGTTGCCATTAAATTTGCTGAACATGGCGCTCATGTTGCATTTACTTATGTAAGCGATAGC
>DAIOWB010000342.1:0-2810 GCA_036758725.1 Lacibacter sp. | reverse complement strand
CATCACATTCCAAATTCACTCAAAAATTTAATCCGCATTATTTTCAGCTGCTCCCAGCTGTACCCGCCATCTTCCAGTTCCTGTTGTGCAATCTTTAAATCGCTGGTGCTGCAGGTTTTAAAGTAATCAATGATTTCCTGTTGTTCATATTCATCCAGCCATTCATCAATGGCATAATCTAAACGGAGTTTTGTACCACTTGCAGCAATGGTTTCCATTTCTTCCAGCATTTCATCCATCTTCCAACCCTTGTTTTTGGCAATGGTTTCAAGAGGAATACGTTTGTCAACATTCTGAATTAAAAACACTTTATTGCCGCTTTTATTTACCACACTCTTCATGATAAATTCATCGGGCTTTTCAATTTCATTTTCTTCTACATATTTGGCAATCATTTCTACAAATGGCTTACCATACCGGATGGCCTTCCCTTTACTTACTCCCTGGCATTTTTCCAATTCTTCCAGTGTTGTTGGGTAAATGGTTGCCATATCCTGCAATGAATTTTCAAGAAAAATCACAAATGGAGGCAATGCTTTTTTCTTGGCTTCTTTATGTCGCAGGTCTTTCAGCATTTCAAACAACTTATCATCTGTTGCTCCTCCTGATGATAACCCTTCAGCACCTTCTTCATCGTCTGCATTGGCTTCTTCAAACAAATTATTCAATGCTATTTTAAATGAAGTTGGTTTCTTAATAAACTTTTCGCCCTCGGCTGTTAACTTAAGCAATCCATATTCCTCAATATCTTTTTTAAGCAAATTAGCCAGCAATAACTGGCGGATGAGTGAGTTCCAGTAATGCCTGTCATCATCCATACCTGTACCAAACACGCTTAATTGCTCGTGCCTGTACATTAATATTTGTGGTGTAGGTTTACCCATGAGCACCTGCATTACATATTCGGTTACAAAACGTTCATCTAATGCTTTTACTACTTTCAACACCTTCACTGCATTTTCTTTTGCTTCTACTTTTTCTTTAGGGTGTAAACAGTTGTCGCAATGACCACAGTTTTTTGTTTCATATTGTTCACCAAAATAGTGAAGCAAACTTTTTCTTCTGCATATAGAGCTCTCTGCAAATGCAACGGTTTCATAAATCAGCTGTGCACTCACTTCTCTTTCACTCAGTGGTTTATCTCTTAAGAAATGTTCAAGCTTACTTACATCTTTATGGGAATAGTATAAAAGACAATTGCCTTCCATACCATCTCTTCCTGCACGACCGGTTTCCTGGTAATAATTCTCAATGCTTTTTGGAATGTTGAAATGAATTACAAAACGGATATCCGGTTTATCAATACCCATCCCAAATGCAATGGTTGCTACAATTACCTGTACATCTTCATTTAAAAACAAATCCTGCCTTTCGGCTCTTAACTTACTGTCGAGCCCTGCATGATAAGCAACGGCTTTAATTCCATTAGCCATCAGCATATCTGCCAGCTCTTCGGTTGTTTTACGGTTGAGCGTATAAATGATGCCGCTCTTTCCCTTATGCTGTGAAATATATTTTACAATACTTTTTACCGTTTGATCTTTCTGAACTTTAGGCAAGATTTCATAATAAAGATTACTGCGGTTAAAAGATGAAATAAAAATTTCAGGTTTACGTAAGCCCAGGTTTTTTACTATATCGCTCTGTACTTTTGGAGTGGCTGTAGCTGTTAAGGCAATTACCGGAATTTTTTCATCAATCATATCCATCATTTCACGAAGGCGCCGGTATTCCGGCCTGAAATCATGACCCCACTCACTGATACAATGTGCTTCATCAACTGCAAAAAATGAAATGGTTAAATCTTTAAAGAAATCAATGTTTTCTTCTTTGGTTAAGGTTTCAGGTGCAACGTATAACATCTTGGTACGTCCGGCAATTAAATCATCATGTACTTCTTTAATTTCTTTTTTATTGAGTGTGGAGTTAAGAAAGTGAGCTACATCATCTTTGCTGCTGTAGCTGCGTACCAGATCTACCTGGTTTTTCATTAAAGCAATCAGCGGACTTACAATAATCGCCACACCTTCTTTTACCAATGCCGGTAACTGGTAGCATAAACTCTTGCCGCCACCTGTTGGCATAATTACAAAAGTATCCCTGCCCGATAGCAGGTTATTAATTACAGCTTCCTGAGTTCCTTTAAATGAATCAAATCCAAAATGTTCACTCAGAGCCTTGTAAATATCAATGTTGTGTGAAACGGCTTTTGAAGAATTGCCATTCAATTTTGCAGTTTTACTTACCGTTTCTTTTTTGGCTGGTTTTACAGCAGTTTTTTTCTTTACAGTTGTCATCACTTCGTTCTTCACTCTTTTATAGTTTTTACTGATAGGATGTTTAAAGCAGGTAATTCTAATTCAGACTGGTAACTTACCTATGCCCTTTTAAACGGGCACGAAGGTACTTAAAAAGGGGCTTCTACCCCGCTTGAATAAGACAAAAACATGCTAAAAAACACATAAGATATTAAGATAACCCATATTCAGGAATCAGTATCAATAAAATCTTCACATTTATAACTTTTAACAGGTAATTAGTTTGAAAGATTATGGGCTTTCAGCTATAACTGGTTAAGCAGCAACAGTTCCCCGCCCGCCTGCAATGCTTTTGGCTTAGCACAAGCCTGTGAAAAAAGCATTTACGTCTAAGCGGGGCAGCCCTTCATCCGTTTATCTATATTCATCATCCTCGCCTCAGAAACTCCTTTATTTAATCATTCGGTTTAATTATTCATCTTTTATCCTGTTACATTCTTTACTTTTTTGGTTATTTAAAGTAGGTTTGCCCCGCCAATGAATAAGGAACAA
>DAIOWB010000341.1:0-2812 GCA_036758725.1 Lacibacter sp. | reverse complement strand
GATGAATCTGTTCATGAACAAAAACAAATTGCTTCAGTTTATATTCATTCTGGTGTACATCAATCTTATTTTCAACATACCAGCTGTCAACAAGTATATCATGATTTCCTTTTACTAACAGAATAGGCAGGTATGACACATCTCTTCTCCATTTTTCAAACAATAACACTTCGTTATTCATTTTGCTGTGAAAAAAATCACCAACAATAATTAATTGACTGGGTTTGAAAAACTGAATTTGTGCAAACAACCTTTGAAGATCTTCTTTAAAAACAGTTTGCGGAATACCAATACCTTCTTTTCTGAAATGACCACTCTTGCCAAAATGCAGGTCAGATAAAATAAGAGTTTGTTCTTCCTCCCAAAACAAACAACTTTCTGCTGATAGCCAGAAAGTTTCATCACGGATAATATGTTTAACAGGTTTTTGCATGCAGTTTACAAATGTAAGTTGAGATATAATCACTTATTTTAAAACTGCTCATGAAAGAAGTTTATTTTTGAAAAACGAATCAGTAACAGATGGAACAAAAAGATTATTTACAACCACATGTTTATACAACTGAAAATTCATTACCTCAAAGTATTAACATTTTAACCATACTCACTTTTATTGGAAGTGGTTTACAGGTGTTGGGTTCAGTATTTAATTATTTTATGCTTGCTTACAGTGTAAAATCAATGGAAAAAGTTGAAAGTTTACAACGGCAACCAAGGATGAAAGAATTTGGCGGATTTTTTAAATGGTCCTATGCATCAACACTAAAACAATATGAACACCGTGCAGAAATGCTGTTGATTGCTGCACTTGCTGCTTTATTATGTATTTATGGAGCATTACAAATGCGAAAATTAAAAAAGCAAGGGTTTGTTTTTTATACCACAGGGGAATTATTGTATCCACTTGCTGCGTTTATACTCATTGATTTCTGGAGTGCAGCTTTTGGTTTTTTTGTTGCTGCAATATTCATTGTATTATATTCTTTACAACGCAAAATGCTTATACAATAAGTCAGCATAAGAAAGAGGCTTTCTCATAATTGCTGTAATATAAAAATAACCTGTAAAGTGGGATGGCGGTAAGTGTAGAATAGGAATTATTTTTTTTTCTTCTCATCATACCGTCGTCACGGCAAACAATTACTTTTGAGACAGACTATTTAGTATTTTATTCTTTTTCTTTTTCCGGTTCGGTTTTGTTGTTATCTGATTGTTGCTGAGGTTCAGCTGCTGGTAAGGTTGCCATATTTTCTTCACACCATTTAGTGATGGTTGCTTTTTGTTCAGCACTCAGTTTTGCATTCCTGTGAATGATTGTGTAACTTTCTAATGGCATTTCACCTTCTTTAACCAGTTCAATAATTTCATCCAGTTTTTTCCGCTGCCGTTTTTCTTTATAGGTTGCAAACTCATTAAAATTTAATTCTTTTTTTCCTTCATTAACATGGTCTTGTAACCACCAGGCAACCGGTTGAATATTTGCATACCAGGGGTATACCGTGTTATTGCTATGGCAATCGTAACAGGAAGTTTTTAAAATAGATGCAACGTTATCATTCATTGCAAATTTGGTAGTAATATCATTGGGGTAGGGGCCCGTTGAACTGTTTTTTGCAGGACGAATAAACTGGATAATTACCAGGGCAGCTATCAAAACATAAAATATTTTCCTGAGCATAAAAGTTGTTTTGCTAAAAGTAAAAAGAAAATGGGGTTAAACATCTAAATAAAATTAAATGATTGAAAAAAGGCTGTAATTATAATGTAAGTTTTATTTTTTGCAGCTCATGCTTTATTCAATTGTGCCTGCATACGCAATATGCGGTCTTCCAGTTTTTCTGATGATAAGTTGTTCCGGTTTAACCCATCTGCTACAATGGGAAAACTTAACGGCGTAAACCTTTGTGGAAAAGTAAGTACAATGCGGCTGTTATTAATTCTGCCATATGCATTCCGTAAACGTACTTCTTCCATTTGCTGATCAAACACTTCCTGGTAAGCCTGACGAAGCAATACATTCTTTCCATCATATTCACTAAACACATTAAATAGTAAACTGGCCGATGCCTGCAGATGCCTGGGTTTCTTTTTTTCTCCCGGTGCATTTTGAATAATCAATCCGCCAATAACTGCAATATCCCTGAATTTTCTGCGGGCCATTTCGGTGGAGTTTACACTTCTTAAAATATCAGCAGAAAGATTATTGAGTGAAAATAACTCTTCAACATTAGTATCATCTACAGGAATGGGTTGATCACTTAACAATTCAAACCCATAATCATTCATGGCAATTGAAAAGGTAATGGCTGCCATTTTTCCAATACGATAGGCAAGGATGGCACTCATAGCTTCATGCACCAATCTGCCTTCAAACGGATAAACCAGTAAATGATAACCTTCTTTGCTTTCATGTTGCTCAATTAACAATTCATCATCTTTTGGAATGTGAGAAAGTTCCTGTTGCAATTCAAATAATGAAGAAAGATGTTGCAGTTCTGGACTTTTATTTTTTCGTTTTCCCAACCCATCAACAACTTCATTAAACGTTTCTCTTAATTTTTTTCCGAGGTTGGCTGTTAAACTCATACGTCCACCATTCCAGCTGGGTACAATTGTTTTTTTAGAAGTTGATTTGCGTACAAGAGCCGTCATGTCTTTTATCTGCACCAGTTCTAAATTTCTTCCTGCTAGCGTAAAAGAATCGCCGGGGTCTAACCGGCTGATGAAATATTCTTCAATCATACCAACATAACCACCACTCAGCATTTTTACTTTCATCATGGCATCGCTTACAATGGTTCCTATATTTAGT
>DAIOWB010000340.1:0-2820 GCA_036758725.1 Lacibacter sp. | reverse complement strand
TTACATCGCTTCTTTTCTGGGAGTAACTTTAGAAACCCTCAGCCGTATCCGTTCAGGAAAATAATCCGTCTGCTTCAAAAAGGTATTGCAGCTACTTTTATTTGATAATTATCAAATCAACATTTCATATTATCATCGAGATTTACAACTTAAACGATTGTACAATGAAATCAATATTAATTTTCTCAGCTTTTTTATTTTTAATTCCTTCACTTCTACGTTCACAAAAAAGCAATATGCTTAATTCAAAAGAAATTGTTAGTAAAATGACGCTTGAAGAAAAAGTGAACCTTGTTGTTGGTATGGGAATGAATATCCCTGGTATTACTCAAGGTGGAGGTACTGGCGTTGGACAAACCATGGATAAAGTGCCTGGTGCTGCAGGAACTACCTTCTCCATTCCACATTTAGGATTACCTACAACTGTTGTTGCAGATGGGCCAGCAGGTTTACGAATTGAACCTAAACGGAAAGATGATAACAAAACCTATTATGCAACTGCATGGCCAGTGGCAACTTTGTTGGCATCAACATGGGATACAAAATTAATTGAGAAAGTAGGAAAGGCTTTTGGTAATGAAGTAAAAGAATATGGGGTAGATGTAATCTTAGGCCCGGGTATGAACATTCATCGTAACCCATTAGGTGGACGGAATTTTGAATATTATTCTGAAGACCCTTTTATTACAGGAAAAATAGCTGCAGCAATTGTAAATGGCATTCAGTCAAATGGAGTTGGTACCTCTATTAAACATTTTGCAGTAAATAACCAGGAAAGAAACCGTAATTCTGTAAATGCTATTGTAAGCGAACGTGCATTGAGAGAAATTTATTTAAAAGGATTTGAAATTGCGGTAAAAGAATCTAATCCCTGGACGGTAATGAGCTCATACAATTATGTAAACGGAACTTATACTTCAGAGTCTTATGATTTACTTACTACTATACTAAGAAAAGAATGGGGTTTTAGAGGATTAGTAATGACAGATTGGTTTGGTGGAAAAGATGCCGTTGCTCAAATGAAAGCAGGTAATGATTTATTAATGCCGGGTACTGCAGAGCAAAAGAAAGCTATTACCGATGCCATCAGTAAAGGAACTTTAGATGTAAAAGTGCTTGATGAGAATGCAGCAAGAATTGTGAATTATATTTTAGGTTCTCAGGCTTATAAAAAGTATGCCTTCAGTAATAAACCAGATTTGAAAGCACATGCGGTTATTGCCCGTGAAGCTGCAGCTGCAGGAATGATATTACTTAAGAACACAAATAACACGTTGCCTTTTTCAAAAAGCAGTAAAACAATTGCAGCTTTTGGAAATACATCGTATGATTTTATTTCCGGGGGTACCGGCAGCGGTGATGTAAATGAACAATACACCATCTCTTTAGTACAGGGAATAAGCAATGCAGGATATAAGATTGATGCTGATGTTTCATCTATATATACAGCATATCTCAACGATTATAAGGCAAAGCATCCCAAGAAATCTTTTTTTGAAGAGTTTATGAATCCCACGCCTTATGCACCAGAACTTACAGTTGATAATACTTTGATCAGCAACAAAGCTGCATCATCTGATATTGCCATCATCACAATAGGCAGAAATGCCGGTGAAGGAGCTGACAGAAATGTGGACAATGATTTTGAACTGAAAGAATCAGAATTAAAATTAATTCATGAAGTAAGTGCAGCTTTTCATGCCAGGGGTAAAAAAGTAGTTGTTATAATAAATGTTGGTGGTGTAATAGAAGTAGCAAGCTGGAGAGATCAGGTAGATGCTATTCTTCTTACATGGCAGCCAGGTTTAGAAGCAGGCAATGCAGTAGCAGATATTTTAAGTGGAAAAGTAAATCCATCGGGTAAACTGGCAACTACGTTTCCTGTAAAATATGAAGATGAAATAACAGGTAAAAATTTCCCTGGTATCGAATTCCCCGAAAAAGCTACAAACACAGGTATGTTTGGTATGAAAGTGATGCCAGCTGAAGTTACTCATGAAGAAGGAATTTTTGTTGGTTATCGTTATTACAATTCATTCAATGTAAAACCGGCTTATGAATTTGGATACGGATTAAGCTATACCAACTTTGCCTATAGTAATCTGAAAATAAGTTCATCTTCTTTTAATGGTAAATTAACAGTTACTGTTGATGTAACAAATACAGGGAAAGTGGCAGGTAAGGAAGTTGTGCAATTATACCTCGGTGCCCCTTCCTTTAAATTACAAAAACCGAGTGAAGAATTAAAAGGATTTGCTAAAACCAATTTATTACAACCCGGACAAAAGCAAACGTTGAGCTTTGTTATAGGGCCGAAAGAACTTGCCTCATTTGATACCAATTCAACATCATGGATTGCAGAAGCAGGAAAATATATCGTAAAGATTGGTTCATCATCTTTAAACATAAAACAAACCGGAAGTTTTCAATTAGCAAAGGAATTGGTAGTAGAAAAATGTAATAAAGTTTTAGTACCCAAAGTTCAAATCAATGAGTTGAAAAAATAATTTAAGCAAACCTTTTCTGATAAAAAAAGTGGGTTATCTTTCAGATATCCCACTTTTAATTTTCGTTGATATTGATAAAAGGCATTTGCAATACCTTACTCATGCATAGTTCAAAATTTAAACGTTTAAAAAATAAACAGATGAAAAAGCTACTCCAATTTATTGTTTTCACTTTTATTCTGAATTCAATTGTTCATGGTCAGCAAACAGTTATACAATTATACCAGGGTGCTGCTCCCGGTTCTGAAAACTGGACATGGAATGAAGCAGAAAATGATAACAATGCATGGCAAACAAAAGTGGTTTATAATGT
>DAIOWB010000339.1:0-2828 GCA_036758725.1 Lacibacter sp. | reverse complement strand
CCTTATTTTGGTGCTGATCTGTTGCAATAAATCCTGCTCTATTCTGCAATGCAGACGCAGTGAGTGACACAACCGGGATGCTCGCCCACACCGAAGGTTGGCAAACAAATGAATAATAAAAGTACGTTCGGGTGGGCCATGAAATACAAATGCTATAAACAAAAAATAAACAAGCCCTTAGAGCTAAGGGCTTCTTTATAAATTGAAAATTAAATCTATCTCAATGTTTCCCTTGGCCCACCAGTGGCATATGTTGCCTGCATACGTAATGCTTGTTCTTTTGTAAACATATACATACAGGCATCATCAGTATAATCCATATAATTCATGGTCATTTCAACTGGAGTTCCTGTACATGTACTTAAATGCCCGGCGGGAGGACAACCAAAATTATAAGTATTATGTAATGGTGTGTCATCAACAAAATCATTTCCACAATTTGTATCTCCCCAAATATGGCGAAGGTTAAAATAATGACCTACTTCATGTGTAGTTGTTCGGCCTGCATTGAATGGAGCAGCCGCAGTACCCATTATGCCAAAGGCTGTATTAAGAATAACTACACCATCAGTAGATGGGTCGCCTCCCGGGAACTGAGCATAGCCAAGAATATTTTTACTTAAAGTGCAAACCCAAATGTTCAAAGTAGTTTCCGGACTGGTAGCATCGATACCACCTCTTTTCCCTATTTTCATACCATCTTTAAAATTTACAGGCCAGAATTTTTTATTGGTTGCTTTACGAACTACCTTTTGTAATTCAAAACGAATTTTGATATCACCAGATTTAACAGCGTCATAAGTAGTTGTACTGTTATAGTCTGCATTGGTTGCTGCAAAATCTTTATTTAAAACAGTAATCTGAGAAGCAATCTGTGCATCTGATATGTTTTCTGCATCAGTTTTATACAACACATTTACCACAACAGGAATAATCATAGTAATACCATCAATATCTAACCTGGTAGTAGGAGATTGTACATAGCGTTTTGTAAAGGCTTCAATCTTATCCATCTTATCTCTTAAAGAAGGATTAGTTATTAGTTGTTCCTGGTATACTTCGTAAGTCATACATTGACGTTGATTAGGAAGGGCCATTTCAGACTCTTCATTTTCAAGGTTTTTTTGCATATCGTTTTTATTGCATCCGAGAAAGAGCAATATTGCTCCCAATGCAAACAGGTTATTTTTTCTCATAATTATGATATATGATTTGCAGAAAAAAAAGTCTACCTATCAAATTATTCATTTTTTCCCGCAATTCAAATAGTTTCAGGTTAATGAAAAAGTTTAATGAGACGTTTATGCAAAAAAAGCAACCCCTTTTAAAAGAGGTTGCTTTTGAAAAAAGGAAATATAGTCTGTTATCTTAAACCGGCTCTGGGCCCGCCAAGAGCAAAAGTTGCACGCATACGGTTACCTTGTAAAGTAGAGAACATATACATACAGGCATCTGCAGTGTAATCCATATAATTCATAGTCATTTCCACAGGTCTGCCGGAGCATTTACTTAAATGACCAGCAGCAGGACAACCATAATTGGCAGCATCATGTGCAGGAGTATCTCCTACTAAATCATCACCACATCTTCTGTCGCCCCAAATATGACGGAGGTTGAGATAATGACCAACTTCATGTGTGGCAGTTCTTCCTTTATCGTACGTATTAACATAGGTGCCTGAAGGATATTTAGTACGGCTTCCAAAAGCAGAATATAAAATTACTACACCATCCGTAGCTAAACTTCCGCCGGGAAACTGAGCATAACCCAAAAGGCCGCTGCCCAGGTTGCAAGACCACATGTTTAAAGTAGTAGACGGGCTTGTAGGATCAATACCGCCTTGTGAAGACTTTTTCATTGCATCGTTTGTACCCCATGAAGTTAATGCTGTTGCTTTGCGGGTTACACCAGCCAGTTCAAATCTTATTTTAATATCTCCTGCCTTTACAGTATTGTAAGTACTGGTTACAGTATGATCAGCATTTGTGCCTGCAAAATCTTCATTTAATACATCAATTTGTGATTGAATTTGAAGATCATTAATGTTTTCAGCACCTGTTGCATAAAGTACATTTACCCAAACAGGAATCGTCATGGTAACACCATCAGCTTCTAATCTGCCTGCAGTTTTTTGCATATAACGAGCAGTAAAGGCTTCAATTTCATCCATTCTTTGTTGTAAAGAAGGATTAGTTCTTAATTGTTCCTGTAAAACTTCATGAGAGGCGCAGCGGCGCATTCCTTCAAACGCAGCAGTAGTTTCAGGTTCCGGAACTTCAGAAATTTTGTCTGAGTTGTTTTTTGTACATGCTGCAAAAAAGAGTACGGCAGCAGCAGCAATAAATGAAAATCTTTTCATGTGATTTTTTTGTTTGATTTAGATTTTATTAATAAACGAATCTTGAATTTATTTTTTTTTCGCTAACAGGCGTGAGTAATTATCAACTTTATTTATGCAACAAAGATGCAAAAGACTTTATTAGTTGATTTTTAAGCTTATTTGGTCAGCTTTTAAAATAGAATCTGTTTGCTAATCTTTTCCTAAGAAGTATTTCATTAACAAGAATAAACAGCCTATTGGATTTATCATTGCACTTAACTAAAACTATAAAAACTATGCAAAAATTTTTCATATTATGTTTCCTGTCAATTCTATCTTTTTCAGCAAATGCTCAGTTTCAAAAGGGAAATAAAGTTTTGGGCTTTGGATTAAATTTTCAATCAAATTCAACTGAAATAAACTCTGCCACTAATCCTCAAACAATCAAGAATTCCGGTTTTAATGCATCAGTTGAACTTGGTTTTGCAAAAAAAGAAAACAGGTTAAG
>DAIOWB010000338.1:1471-2840 GCA_036758725.1 Lacibacter sp. | reverse complement strand
GGTAATCTTTTGTTGATGCTGCTTTTTGCTGAAACTGATCTTCTAAATCAAGTTGTACTTCCCATGAGTTATTGAAAGAATGGTTTAAAGCATGTTTGGTATAAGCTAAACCTTTTGTTGGCATGGCAGAAAGGGTATGAGCCAATTTTTTGCTTTCATCATCAAACATAACATCAGCATAAACTTTATAAACCATTCCTAATCGTTCTGCTTCATTGGCAGACACTTTATCTCCCGTCATCATTAATGCACTTGCTTTTTGCCATCCAATTAAACGGGGTAAAGTAAACGTACCGCCACTATCGGGTATTAAACCAATTTTAGAAAATGCCTGGATAAATGAAGCCGATTCTGCTGCCACAACAACATCACAACACAGGGCAATGTTTGCACCTGCTCCGGCAGCTACACCATTTACTGCAGCTATTACAGGCTTGGGTAAATTTCTTATTCGTTTTACAATGGGGTTGTAATGCTCAGCAAGGATCTGCTGCATAGTGGGTGTATCATCTCCAACCAATTCGCTGATGTCCTGTCCGGCACAAAATGCTTTTCCGGCACCTGTAATGTATACACAACGAATTTCATGAAAGGAAGCACATTCATCTAACCTGTTTTGTAAGAGCAAAGCCATTTCACGGTTGAAGGAATTAAACTTATCCGGACGGTTAAGTGTGATAAATGCAATAGAATCTTTTATTTCAAAGAGAATTGAAGACATGTTGTTCTGATTTTTATTTAAAAAAAAGCTGACTTAAATTTAAAGGATCAATGACATTTAAAATAATCAAAAGGTTCTTTACAATCATTGCATTGAAAAAGTGATTTACATGCTGTTGATCCAAATTCGCTGATGAGTCTTGTATTGTTTGAATTGCAATGCGGACATTCAACGCCATCTTTTGCAATTGAAAAACGTTTATCAGGTGCTGCAATACCGTAATCTTTTAATTTTCGTTTCCCTTCTTCGCTCATCCAATCTGTTGTCCAGGCAGGGCTGAGTGTTTGTGTTACTTTTACTTTTTTAAAACCAAGTGTAGATAACTCAACACGTATTGAAGTTGCAATCATATCCATTGCCGGGCATCCGGTATAAGTTGGAGTAATGATAACTTCTACTTCTTCATCTTTTAAAAGAATATCACGTACAATTCCCAGATCAATGATACTTAATACGGGAACTTCCGGATCTTTAATTTCTTCCAGGTAAGCATAAAGAACTTTTTTATCTATTGCAGTGTTCATGATTTTTACCATTGGCTGGCGGGATAAGTTCTTTGCATGTATTGAAGTTCAGTTAAAATAAATCCTAATTGCTCAGTATGTAAACCTTCTTTACCACCTGTTTGCATATATACGGCCCCCTCCC
>DAIOWB010000338.1:0-1371 GCA_036758725.1 Lacibacter sp. | reverse complement strand
CCCCCAAAGGGGGAGGAGATTGTAGCTTCATCAAAAACAGAAATCACTTTATTCATCCATTCATTTTTTATAGATGCAAGATCCACGCCGTTTTCAGTTTCATACGTTGCAGGTATAAACATTTCTCCCGTATATCGCCACAATTCATCAATTGCATGTTTCATTCTATTATGGCTTTCTTCAGTACCATCACCTAAACGTACAACCCATTCGCTGCTCCATCGCAAATGATAAGTAGTTTCTTTTAATGCTTTTGCCGCAATAGCTGCAAGTTGGTCGTCTTTATGATTCTGTAATTGCTGATAAAGTAAAAATTGAAACTGACTGAATAAATATTGCCTCAGTATGGTTTGTGCCCAATCTCCGTTTGGTTGTTCAACCAGTAATAAATTTTTAAATTCTCTTTCTTTTCTCAGATATGCAAGTTGATCTTCATCGGTATTTCCAATTATTTTTGCGGCATACTGGTAAAAATTTCTTGCCTGTCCAATTAAGTCCAATGAAATATTAGTGATGGCTATATCCTGTTCAAGTATGGGCCCATGCCCGCACCATTCACTGTTACGTTGTGAAAGTATTAATGAGGTGTCAGCTAAATGCAATGTATAATTAATTAACAATGTATTCATTGGTTGGGGGAATTTGGATTTTGTAATTGGGAATTAGTTTTGGCTGCAACCTTTGATTTATCCAGGTATCCGATATATCCGTTTGTTAATTTAAATACCAACTCACATTTTTCCTCAGCTGTTTTTAATTCTGATTCTGTTATATACTTTTCATCAAATGCAGTTGTAAGATGCTCCATTGTTTCGGTAATTGAACCTCTTGCTATAATAAAAAAGTTTCTTGAATCAGTAAACGTATATCTCCCATATCCTTCAGCCATATTTCTGGTTACTGATCTTGAAGAATCAACAACCTGTGCAGTTAATAGAAATTTTTCATGTGATGGAATTTTCTTCACTAACTCAGAAATTAAAATTCTAAGCAGTCTTGCTTCTTTATAACACTCTAAATCTTTATATCCTTTATAATTCATTTTAATCTTTTGATTTTAAAGCCTTAATCCCAATACCTAATTACCAATTACGGTTTTTACATATGCTTCACTTCATCAGGTAAATCATAAAATGTTGGGTGCCGGTATGCTTTATCATTGGCAGGTTCATAAAAACTTTCAGCATCATCAGGATTGGTAGCATGAATGTATTTGCTTTCAACCACCCATATACTTACGCCTTCCATTCTTCTTGTGTAAACATCTCTTGCATTTTCAATTGCCATTTGTGCATCGGCAGCTTTTAAACTGCCTACATGTTTATGATCGAGCCCTTGTTTGCTGCGAATGAATACTTCCCATAAAGGCCA
>DAIOWB010000337.1:0-2860 GCA_036758725.1 Lacibacter sp. | reverse complement strand
CCCTCAATTTTATATTTACTGATTGTTTGATTAATTACTACATATGAACAAAGAAGAATTAAGGGCACAGCAGGCATTGGAATATCATGCTAAAGGAAGACCCGGAAAAATTGAAGTTATTTCAACCAAAGAAGCAAAGACACAAAGAGATTTATCATTGGCTTATTCACCGGGTGTGGCGGTTCCCTGTATGGAAATTCACAACAATCCCGAAGATGTTTACAAATACACAGCAAAAGGAAACTTAGTTGCTGTAATAAGCAATGGAACTGCAGTACTGGGATTGGGTGATATTGGGCCCGAAGCAGGCAAACCTGTTATGGAAGGTAAAGCGGTGCTGTTTAAAATATTTGCTGATATTGATGTGTTTGATATTGAAATCAATGAAAAAGATCCGGAAAAAATTATCCAGATTGTAAAAGCACTGGAACCCACATTTGGGGGCATCAACTTAGAAGATATTAAAGCCCCTGAATGTTTTATTATTGAGCAACGCCTGAAAGAGGAAATGAAAATCCCCATCATGCATGATGATCAGCATGGAACAGCCATCATCAGCTCTGCTGCTTTATTAAATGCATTGGAATTACAGGGAAAGAAAATTGACAAAGTAAAATTTGTAGTGAATGGTGCCGGCGCTGCTTCTATGGGATGTGTATTATTATACCAGGCGCTGGGAGCTAAAGCTGAAAATATTTTAATGTTTGACAGTAAAGGTGTCATCCATACAGGCCGTACTAATCTTGATGACAATAAAAAACGATTTGCAGTAACAGTGAAAGATCCGGATATGACGCTGGCTGATGCAATGAAAAATGCAGATGTATTTATTGGATTAAGTGTTGCCAATGTAATTACCGGTGAAATGGTGAAAACCATGGCAAAGAAACCCATTGTATTTGCCATGGCTAATCCCGATCCTGAAATCAGTTATGAAGAAGCTGTTGCTGCACGTAATGATGTAATTATGGCAACAGGTCGCAGTGATTATCCTAACCAGGTAAACAATGTTTTGGGCTTCCCCTATATTTTCCGTGGTGCATTAGATGTACGAGCCACCAAGATTAATGAAGCCATGAAACTGGCAGCTGTTAAAGCATTGGCAGAATTAAGTAAAACACCGGTACCGGATATTGTGAACATGGCTTATAACGAAAAAAATATGTCCTTCGGGCCAAATTATATTATTCCAAAACCTTTAGATCCCCGTTTGCTAAGTTATGTAGCTCCAGCAGTTGCTAAAGCTGCCATGGAAAGTGGTGTGGCACAAAAACCTATTACCAATTGGGAAGAATATGTAAACCAACTTAACCATCGTTTGGGTAACGATAATCAGTTAATGCGTGCAATAGGAAACAAAGCAAGAAAAGATCCCAAACGTGTTGTATTTGCAGATGCTGAAAATATAAAAGTGTTGAAAGCTGCTCAGTTAGTTTTTGAAGAAGGTGTGGCCTATCCCATTTTATTGGGTGATGAAAATAACATCCGTGAATTGGCAGAATTAAATGGCGTTGATCTGGAAGGCATTCCGGTGATAGACCCAAAAAGTAAAGAGCAGGAACAAAAGCGAAATGAATATGGCGAGCAATTCTTTTTAAAACGCCAACGAAAAGGATTAAACCGATATGAAGCTACCAAAGTAATGAAAGAAAGAACACACTTTGGTTGTATGATGGTTGAAACCGGCGAAGCAGATGCCATGATTAGTGGATTGAGCAGAAAGTATGCCGATACCATTCGTCCGGCCTTACAAATTATAGGGAAAGATGAAACGGTTAAAAAAATTGCAGGCATGTATATCATGCTTACAAAACGTGGCCCCCTTTTCCTTGCAGATGCTACAGTAAATTTCAATCCACGTGCCGATGAGCTTGCAGATATTACACAACTGGTTGCAAAAGAAGTGAGAGCTTTTGGTATAACACCCCGTGTTGCCATGTTAAGTTATTCAAACTTTGGCAGCAGTGATTCAAGCGAAGCAAAACTGGTTGCAAAAGCAAGAGACATTGTAAAAGAAAGAGAACCCAATTTAATTTGTGATGGTGAGGTACAACCTCTTGTTGCTTTTAACAAAGAAATTTTGCAGGAAAATTATCCGTTCAGTGAATTAGTAAAAGGTGAACCCAATGTACTCATCTTCCCTAACCTGGCCAGCGGCAACATTGCTTATAACTTATTACAGGAAGTGGGTGAAGCCGATGCAATAGGTCCCATCTTATTAGGATTAAAAAAACCGGTGCATATTTTACAATTAGGAAGTTCTGCCCGTTCTATTTTTAACATGGTATTGATATCAGTTGTTGATGCACAAATGAAAAGTAAAACGGATACAAAAGAAGAAATTAAAAAATCGGTTTGGTGGAAAAGATTTCAGAAAGTAAGTCATGAAATGTAAGAAGTCTGAAAGTTTGTAGTTTGTGGTTTGTAACTTCATCACTACTTTCAAATGGCATTCAATCACAAACCATAAACTATTGTTTTTATATTATGAATTTTTTCAAACACTTAGGTAGTTATCTCTTAATGATAAAAGGTATGTTCTCCAAACCGGAGAACATGCGTTTATATTGGAAGGAACTCATGCACCAATGCAATGAAATCGGTATTCGTTCGGTTGGTATTGTGGTTATTATTTCTGTGTTTCTTGGTGCGGTAACCACGGTACAAACAGCTTACCAGTTAATTACACCGTTAATTCCAAGAACAGTGATTGCTGTAATTGTGAGAGATAACATCATTCTTGAATTAGCACCAACTCTTATATGCGTTGTACTGGCAGGTGTGGTAGGTTCTCGTATTGCATCGGAGCTGGGCAACATGCGTATAAGTGAACAGATAGATGCTTTGGAGATTATGGGCA
>DAIOWB010000336.1:0-2861 GCA_036758725.1 Lacibacter sp. | reverse complement strand
ATTAAACCGTTTTCTTAGGTGGCAAATCAAATGCGATGGCTTCATGTTCAAAATGCCCATTATGTGAACCATCGCAAAAGGGCTTGTTTTTAGAGAGGCCGCAACGGCAAAAAGAAATAATTTCTCTTCCTTGTATATTATAGATATTCCCGTTTTTATCCACTACTTCAAAATCACCTTCTACTTTTAATGAACCATTATTGTTTACTGTAATTTTTGTTTTTGACATGTTGCTTTTTTATTGATTACAAACGAACTGCAAATAACATGCAATTAAACATAAAAGCAGCAATAAATTTCTTGACGGGCTTCGTGTGGAAAGTTGTTTTTGGTTGATGTTTGTTTGACCACTCAATCGACCGTCATCCCGAGGAACGAGGGATCTCTACATCCTTGGAGTGCCATTGTTTTAGCAGTATGATTGTATTGTAACAGCTTGAATATGCAGAGATGTCTCCTGTCGTCGACATGACGGAACTCCGTAGGGAGCAAGCTCTACCAACAATATGACAGGCTCCGTTTACAACATTACTTTTTAATATTCTTAATAATCGATTCGATGGTAGCAACATCATTATCAAATCCGCCATGCGATGTGCATTTTGCATACACACCCGGACTATGATAGGATTTTATATTCGACAGCTGATAGTTACTTTCTTTTTCAAAAAACTTCTGCATGCCTAAGATGGGTGTTTTTTTACCCGGCTCAAACGAGTTTGAAACCAGGTACAGCAGCGATTTGGAATAAATGGAGCAATTGTCTTTCAGTTCAATCTCATCACTTAAATGATACTGATAATAGTTGCTTATTTTTTTATGCTGAATGGCCTTTAGAATAGTAGCATCAAACAGAGCATTCGTTACTGCAGGTGCCATAAACTGAACCGTTTTAAACGTCCAGCCAAGACTGATTAATTTTTCAACCAAATGACTGTGTACAATACTGCCTGCCGAGTGCCCGATGAGATGAATATTAATATGACTCTTTAATTCGCTTTTAGGTGCTGTTGCATATTTGTACAACAACTGACCACCACTGTTTTTCTGATAGCTGATGGCCTTTGCATTTTCCTTCATCTCCTTCCATACTTTACTGCCAAGAGGTGCTGCCAATCGTTCCAGCCGTTCATCTTTCCAATTGATGATGCGGTCAATGAATCCACCTGTACGTGGTTCCTGATCAAGCAAGGTATCTTCAATCATGTTTTTGATGGTGTTTAAAATATCCGTTTCCCACATCAGCATAATGGGAAATACCTGTGCATCATATAATTTTTTACACCACACTGCATAACTATCTGCCGCCGATTTTTCACCTGTCAAACCACCATGTGCGTAAATAGCCACATCCATCGGTTTGTTTTTTAATCCCCATCTTTCTCTTGCAATGCCTGCGTGTTGTGTTACCAAAGCTTCAATATCCATTTCGGTTGTGCGGTATTCTCCGGAGTTGCTCAGCCGGCCATTGTTTTCCATATCAATGATAAAAGGATCCAGTTCTCTTTTTTTGAGAATGGAATCAGCAGCAATGGCCACTTTGTTATTTTTATCCAAACGCAGTGTAGCAGAATTGGCAATGGCCAAATGAAGATCGGTAGTAACACCCATTTGTGCTACCCAGCAATCCATAGCATTCACTTGCCAGTCTTCATAGGTTAATACAGCATAACCGCCGGTTCCCCAGCCCTTGCCCCATGAATTCTGAATAATAAATCCTGTTTGATTATATCCAATGATTACAAAAGCATGCCCCCCATCACTCTCTTTTACTTTTGTTTTGGGAATTTCCATGTACGGATGATGTGTTGATTTTTTCAGATTATCCCAACCTGAATGACAAAGAGCACTTGCATATAAAATACCCAGGTCGTTGATGGCACAATGCATGTCTTCAATGCTTTTTGGTTCCACCCTGTAATAGGCACCTAACGGATAGTTTACTGAGTTGAGCCACCAATCTCCTTCTTCTCCTTTAATATCAGGCTTGGGCATTTGCAGTGTTTTCCAGAAACGGTTTTCACAGGCACCATGTTTATGCCAGCCTTTTATAGCACCTCTTAAACTGGAGCCTTCATCTTTTATATAGCCGGGAAATTCATCGTAACGGCGGGCCATTGAATATAGCATAAAGGGTGATGCTGTAAATGATCGATTATTCATCGGATCAATCTTACGTGCCAGATAATTCACCATCGTTGCTAATGCAAAGCCGGTACAGGCGCTGGTTTCTCTTTGATGTAATACGGGAAGTTTTGTTTGCTGAATGAACTCTTTCCTGGGAGCTGTTGTAACGGCGGGTTGATACATTCTGTCCCTGATATCAATTTTATCAGGTACAACATTGTCTTTTCTGTTTTTCATACTTGAAGTGTTTTGTAACAAAGTAGAAATTAAAGGGGAATTATGCAATGTTGAAAACACGGGGATGGCAACGATGTAGAAAACCACATCTTTTCTTGCTCAGGTCTCTTACCTGATGCATAGCCATTACTTATTTTACCTGCTGATGCCGCAACAATTGGAGTGTTGCCGTTGTTGTTTCTTCCCGCTTGATGCGGGACAGGTTATGACCAACAACTGTAGTAAGGTTTCTTTTTTAAATCATTAATTAGTATGCTTCTGTCGTTGGTGAAAACACACAACTACGGCGTGCTTCTTTATGTGATACCAACAAAGGCAAAACGGGATGTTATTTTTTTGTAACAACATCAAGGAAAAAAAATCTCTTTCGAAAAAATTTTATTCAACAGCGATGTATCACCGGTTGATGTTAACTTATCAGTCTTTAACACAACGGACAGAGAATCCATCGATATTTAAAGCACCGGAAGATTCATTAAATATACTAACACCACCTT
>DAIOWB010000335.1:0-2879 GCA_036758725.1 Lacibacter sp. | reverse complement strand
TTCATTAAATCGCCCAGCATTCTTTTTTTATACAAATCCAATCCATAATAAGTTAATTCCTGTGCAATAAGCATCACTTCTTTTACACCTTTCTTAACCAAACCTTCTGCTTCTTTTACTAAATCATCCATGCTCTTACTTACATGTTGCCCACGCATTAACGGGATAGCACAAAATGCACAGGTGCGGTTACAACCTTCGCTGATTTTTAAATACGCATAATGAGACGGGGTACTTAATAATCGTTCACCAACTAATTCTGATTTATAATCTGCTTCAAATTGTTTCAGAATCATAGGCAATTCCATAGTACCATAAAACGCATCTACTTCAGGAATTTCTGCTTCTAAATTATTTTTATAGCGTTCACTTAAACATCCTGTTACAAAAACTTTATCCAGTTTGCCTTTTCGTTTCAATTCAACCTGGTCTAAAATAGTATTGATGCTTTCTTCTTTTGCCTTATCAATAAATCCGCATGTGTTGATGATAACAATGTTGTGATCTTTCTTTGCACTTTCATGTACCACATTAATTTCATTAGCCAACAACTGACCACTAAGCACTTCACTGTCAACCATATTCTTACTGCACCCTAAAGTAATAATGTTGACTTTATCTTTTTTTAATGTCTTGCTCTTCATCTGTATTTATATTATCTGTAAGGCATTGTATTAAGCCTAACTCCAGCGCTGCAAATGTACAAGAATCAGGCTTAAAGACAGTTTGACAGGCCATTTACAAGAGTTTGGCATTATTTTTTCAAGGCTAGGCTTACAAAAACTTACAATGATGAAGAAGATCTTATTTTTTATTTTTTTATTGACAGTTATTGCGAATACAGAAAGTTATTCGCAATCAAAAGGCAGTTCTTACAAAACAGCGTTAGGTGTAAAATTTTATCCGGGTGCTGGTATCACAATTAAGCATTTTATAAAAAGCAATGTTGCTCTGGAAGGAATTGGATATTTCTGGAGAGATGGTGTACGTATAACGGGCCTATATGAATTCCATGGTAATATCAACGGAGCTCCGGGTTTAAAATGGTATGTTGGCCCCGGTGCACACATCAGTGTTTGGAACGATGACTGGAAAAGAAGATATCCAACCCGTACAGGTGGAGCATCAATTGGAATTGATGGTGTTTTAGGTTTAGATTATAAATTTAAAGGCGCTCCAATTAATATGAGTATTGATTGGCAACCATCTGTTGATATTGTAAACTATTATGGTTTTAGTGGCAATTGGGGAGGCTTCTCTCTCCGTTATACATTTTAATAACAACTGTTATAGAGGTAAAAGTTGATTTAAACAGTACAGAAACTCTTAAAAAGACAAAAGACTTTTTAAGGGTTTTTCAATTCAGTCTAAATTACATTAGCCCTTAAAAAGCTTCGTTTAAATCCATCCCTTTCAAGAAACGCTCAGAAAGTATTTTCTTTGCAAAAGAAAATAACTTTCATGCCTGATAATAACCAGATTGCCGATGCATTTTCACTCTTGAGTAAACTCATGGATATTCATGGTGAAAATGCATTTAAGGCAAAATCATATGCCGCAGCTGCTTTTAATATTGAAAAACTTCCTGTTCAACTTTCTGCAATTGATCCTGCAAAAATTTCATCGTACAAAGGAATAGGTGACAGTGCTGCAAAAAAAATTATTGAAATTTTACAAACAGGCGAATTAAAAGCACTAACAGAACTGATTGAAAAAACTCCCCCCGGCGTTATTGAAATGCTTTCAATAAAAGGTATTGGACCTAAAAAGATTTCTACCATCTGGAAAGAAATGGGTATTGAAAGTGTTGGTGAATTATTATATGCCTGTGAAGAAAACCGGCTTACATTATTTAAAGGCTTTGGAGAAAAAACACAAGCCAGTGTAAAAGAGTCTATTGAATTCTTTTTTAAAAACAAAGACATTCATTTGTATGCCGATGTGGAAGCTTATGCATTAGCGATTGATAAAAATTTAAAAGAACATTTTACTGCTGATCAATTTGAATTAACAGGTGAATATAAAAGACAGATGGAAATCATTCATCTGCTTGAATGGGTTACTACTGCATCAGCAACAGATGTTGAAACGTTATTCACTAAAAATAATTTTGAACTAACAGAAAAAGAGTCTGCATTCTTAACAGTAAAAGGTCCAGAAAACATTTTACTAAAATTTCATTTTACAACAATAGATGCTTTTGGTTCTACCCTGTTTCAAACATCAGCCAGTGAAGATTTTTTACAAGCTTGGGGAACTGTTGATAAAGTTTCAAATGAAGAATTGTTGTTTGTACAAAAAGGAATAGCTTTTATTCCTTCCTGTTTACGGGAAGAGTTTACTACAGACATAATTCCTGATCTCATACAACCTTCATCAATAAAAGGAATCATTCACAGCCATAGTAACTGGAGCGATGGTGGAACAACCATTGAAGCAATGGCGAACCATGCAAAGGAAAACGGCTATGAATACCTGGTGATCAGTGATCACTCCAAATCGGCTTTTTATGCCAACGGATTATCTGTTGAGCGCATTGGTGAACAGCACAGGTATATTGATGAACTGAATAACAAGCTGAAAGACTTTCGCATTTTTAAAAGTATTGAAGCCGATATACTCAACGATGGTTCCCTCGATTATGAAGATGATGTACTGGCAAAATTTGATTTAGTAATTGCCTCAGTACACAGCAATTTAAAAATGAGTGAAGACAAAGCGATGATGCGTGTATTGAATGCGATTGAAAATCCATATACAACTATTTTAGGTCATATGACCGGACGGTTATTATTAAGCCGCAATGGATACCCACTTGATCATAAAAAAATTATTGATGCCTGTGTTGCAAACAGTGTGGTGATTGAATTAAATGCTCA
>DAIOWB010000334.1:0-2880 GCA_036758725.1 Lacibacter sp. | reverse complement strand
ACATCATTCCATCTTTATCAAATCCTGCTGGCCAAATTCCAAGCCTTCGTTCAAATGTATTTTTTACAGAAAGTACTGTTGTAGATATATGCCAATAGTTGCCATTATTATCCTGAAACGTTGCACCATGCCCTGCTCCTCTTACAAAACCACCAAGCTTCATACTTAATGGATCAGACATGGCCGTAAATGGACCGAGTGGATGATCACCTACTAATAAACCATCTGCATAACCACTGAACTCTGTACCCGGTGCACCATATTGCAGGTAATACTTACCGTTATGTTTAGTCATGTGAGAACCTTCAATGAAAGGATCAAGAAATGTATTATCCATATGTTCACCAAAACGTTGCCAACCATAACGCCAAGGTTCAAGCAAATACATTTCTTTCCTTGTACCAATTGGTTGAAATGTTTTTCTGTTTAATTCAATACCATACATGGGAAATTTATTACTGCTTCCATTATACATATACAATCTTCCCCGCCCACCTTCGGCATTCGGGCCGGCATCATCATCAGTAAAGAATGAAGGATCCCACCCGCCTAACGCAAACGAATCAACCAATGGTTTCCATTCATTGGCTTTGGGGTTGGTACTCATCCATATTGTAAAGTTGCTGGTATAGGTAGAACCAAATACAATCATTGTATCTCCAATAATACCAACTGCAGGTGCACAGAGTTCATCATATGTACCGGTATTCCACGGACGTAGAAATTTTTTAGAAATAAATTTCCAGTTAAGCATATCACTGCTCCACCAATAACCCCACTGATTGGTAGAGAATAAATAATAATCGCCTTTATAATTTACAATCACCGGATCGGCAGTTGCTCTGTGCCTTCCCCATTCGCTGAAGTTGGGAATGGGTGTGTAACCATAATCGATGTTGATGGGGTTGCAATAGGTTTTTTGCTGGGAGATTGCCGCAGATTCGCAGATTAGTATTACAATTATTAGTGTAGCTATTTTTTTCATCTTTGTCTTTTTTACTGCAGATTCGCAGATTAATAAAAATCAAATCTGCGAATTTGTGGCATTACCTGTTCAATTATTTTTTAGTAAATAAATAATGATCAACACTCCAAATTCCTCCACCCGCAAACAGGAAAACGATTCCCAACAAAACAAATAGAAATGGATGCTGATCTTCATACCATATTTTTCCATGCCCCACAAAAAAACTGATGTAACTCATTATTACAATTAAAACCAAAGACGCCGGTCGTGTAAAAAAACCTATGAAAAGAAGTACACCTGCAACAAGCTCCGCTGCTTTACCCCCGTAAACCATCAATCTGCCGTTTGATGAATATTTAAACAACTCCCATTGCAGATAATCATTCATTTTAGTTTGATTAAAAACTTCCCATCCATGATAAATCATGAAAAATCCTACAAATAATCTTACTACTGTAAGCCCTGTTTGTTGCACCCGCTCATCCTCCAAAAAAGTAAGCTTCATTATTTTCTTATTAAAGGTGATGTAAAGCCTAAATGCTTCAACCCATTCTGTATATCCGGTATACTCATAAATAAATTCCATAATAAACCGGTTCGGTAATTTTCAATCATCACAATGATCGGTCCCTGATCAATTGCAAGATGACTTTTTGCAAACCAGTTTTTTGATTCATTAAATGCATCTACAAATCCATATTCACTCCACAGTTGATCACCCAGATCAAAATAAAAATGTTTCAATGCTTTCATTGAATGTTCAGGAGTATATGGAAATGCACTCAATGCTGCAGTTGGAGAAATGGTTCCAAAATCTTCTGTTGGTGAATGTGCTGCATATCCATTATATGTATCACTTGCTGTTAGTCCCCAACAATTTTCACCATACCCTTTGTACTTTTTTGGATTATCTATGCAATAAGCATGATTGATTAATGTATGATTTCTGTTTTGTTCCCAGTAATCAGCATAGCGGTCTTTTAATCCCTGTGGATTTAATCCGAGAAAAGAATAATGCGAAAAGAATAACGGGCCTCCATAATCAAAACCCAATGGAAGCTTAATTCCATAAAACTCTTTTCCGTTTTTAAAAAAATCACTCTGTGTCCATCCCCTGTGATAAACAGAAGACGGAACCTGATATTTTTCATTTTGAGAAGATGCTGCCAGTACATACATGATTAAACATTCATTATATCCTCGTACAGGAAAATTCATTGCCCATCCGTTGTTGGGGCTCCAATGCCAGTATAAAACTTCTTCTCCAGCTTTTGTAAACCAGTTCCATTCAACATCATTCCACAACCAATTTATTCGGTTACGTAATTCTCTTTCAGTTTGATTATCGTTATTAAAATATTGCCTTGCACAAAGCAGTCCTTGAAACAAATAAGAAGTTTCTACCAAATCGGCTCCATCATCTTTTCTGCTGAACGGAATGGTTTTACCGGTTGCACCATTCATCCAATGAGGAAAAACACCATGATATGAATCGGCTTTTGCAAGAAACTTAATCATTCGTAATAAAAACTTTGCAGCCGTATCTCTGGTAATCCATTTTCTTTCTGTTGCAACAAGAATACTCATTACAGCAAAACCTGTACCACCAGTTGTTACTACTTCATTGCCATAACCAAAACTTTCATTGCTTCTTTCCCTTGCCATGCCGCTTACCGGATGTGCAAAATCCCAGAAGTAGCGGAAAGTTTGCTTTTGTACAAGATCAAGCAATGCAGTATCATTTAAATTTTTTGGCCGGTTCTTTGGATTAAATGAATTGCTGTTTGTTTGCTTTTGTGCACAAACAAACAGAACAGTTGTGAATACAATGATGAAAATAAAAATATATTTCATTCCATGTTTTATAAATAAAGTGCAGTAAAGCCAAGCAACCGCATTCCATCTTTTACTTC
>DAIOWB010000333.1:0-2882 GCA_036758725.1 Lacibacter sp. | reverse complement strand
AAATTACTGAGTATTTGCTCCCCAACCTTTGCGCTTTTCTCTGTATGAAATTGTACTCCGTAAAAATTATCTTTTTGTACTGCACCTGCATATTCCAATCCATAATTTGAAGTTGCAATACAAAAGGGATTCATTTCAGCATAATAACTATGAACATAATATACGTAACTATTTTCAGGAACATCTTTAAACAGCCTCGTCTTCAGATTATAAATATCATTCCATCCAATTTGAGGGACTTTATAGCTCCCCGCCGAATGGCGGGGCGGGGGGGCAAACAACTTTACTTTAGCCGGAATAATACCTAAACAAGCTGTATCATTTTCTTCTGAATAATCAAATAGTAACTGCATACCCACACAAATACCCAATACAGGTTGCTTCAATTCTTTAATAATTCTATCCAGCCCTTTTTCTTTTAAACTGTCCATCGCACTTCTTGCAGCACCAACTCCCGGAAAAATTACTTTATCTGCTTTTTGTAATTCTTCAAAATCATCCGTAACTATTGCTTCCATACCTAATCGTTCTAATGCAAATAGCACCGATTGAATATTTCCTGCATTGTATTTTACAATTGCTAAATTCATCTTACCTTTCTTTTAAAATATTTAAGCGACAATAGCTCATCCGGTAGAGCATCAGTTTCCCAAACTGAAGGTGGCGAGTTCGAGTCTCGTTTGTCGCTCATTGTCTGAACTGGGATGAAAAGGATTACTGAGATTTTTGGGATGCGGAAGTATTCAATCCCAACCTTCCCACACATCTCTAATATCCCAGTTCAGACAATTGTTTTTAAAAACTTTTCAGTAGCACTTTTCACATCATCCGCATTTTCCAATGCTTTAATATATGCACTACCAATGATGGCTCCGTTTGCATGTGCACAGGCATCATCAAAAGTTTGTTTGTCTTTAATTCCAAAACCAACCAACAGCGGATTTTTCAGTTGCATACTTTGCAGCTTTTGCAGGTAAGCATCAACATCTGTCATATTCTTATCGCTGCCTGTTGTGGAAGAAGAAGAAACCGCATATAAAAAGCCGGTGCTTAAATTGTCTAATTTTTTTATACGTTCATCACTCGTTTCGGGAGTTACTAAAAAAATAAAATCCAATCCATATTTTTTGATGATAGCACCATATTCAATTTCAAATTCATATTCAGGAAGATCAGGTAAGATCAATCCATCAATCCCAACAGAAGCTGCATCTGAACAGAATTGCTCAAAACCATATTGTAAAACAGGATTCATGTAGCCCATTAAAATAACAGGCACTGAAATCTTCTTCCTGAAATCTTTTAATTGATGAAACAATTCATGAATGGTCATACCATTTGCTAAAGCGATACTTCCGCTATGCTGAATTACAGGACCATCAGCTAACGGATCACTGTAGGGCATTCCTAATTCAATGAGATCAGCACTATTTTCCTGCAATGCATTCATTACTTCCAATGTGCTGTTTAGTTTTGGGTAACCAGCTGTGCAATACACATTCAAAACTCGGTTACTCTTTTTTTGGAATAAATCTTTTATTCTGCTCATATTTTTACCACGGAGACACAGAGTGCACGGAGAAACTCTGCGTCTCCGTGTCTCTGTGGTTAATTTATAAATGTTTCATATACGTCGCCAGATCCTTATCTCCCCTTCCACTCAAACATATAGCAACAACATCAGTTGGTTTAAATTTGTATTGATGCAACACTGCAAATGCATGTGCAGTTTCCAGTGCCGGAATAATTCCTTCCAACTTGCTCACTTCAAACGCAGCCGCCAATGCTTCTTCATCTGTTGCACTTAAAAATATACCACGTCCGCTTTCAAATAAGTTAGCATGCATGGGCCCAATACCGGGATAATCCAACCCGGCAGAAATACTATGTGGCTCTGTTACCTGTCCATCTTCTGTTTGCATTAACAAACTTTTACTGCCGTGTAAAATGCCTGGCTTTCCTAGTTGTGTTGTGGCTGCACTCATTCCACTGTTAATACCAAGACCTGCTGCTTCCACTGCAATTAACTGTACACTTTCTTCATCTAAGAAATGATAAAATGCACCGGCTGCATTACTGCCTCCGCCTACACAAGCCATTACATGCGTTGGCAATTCACTTCCTGTTTTTTCTTTTAACTGCCAGCGCATTTCTTCACTGATCACACTTTGAAATCTAGCAACCATATCCGGATATGGATGTGGCCCCACCACACTTCCAATTATATAATGCGTATCGTTGGGATGATTTATCCAATCCCTGATTGCTTCGTTTGTTGCATCTTTCAATGTTTTACTTCCGCTTGTTGCCGGTATTACTTTTGCACCCAGCATTTTCATACGGGCAACATTGGGTGCCTGGCGTTCAATATCTTTTTCACCCATGTACACAATACACTCCACTCCTTTTAATGCACACACTGTTGCTGTTGCCACACCATGTTGGCCGGCACCTGTTTCTGCAATGATGCGTTTCTTACCTAAACGATCGGCTAATAAAATTTGTCCAACTGTATTGTTTATTTTATGTGCACCGGTATGACAAAGGTCTTCACGCTTTAAGTATATCTGTGTGTTAAATTTTTTGCTCAAACGTTGTGCAAGAAATAACGGTGTTGGACGGCCTACATAATCTTTCAGCAATTCTCTGAACTCTTTTTGAAAACTGCTTTCATACATAATCTCTAAATATCTGCTTTGCAATTCTTCTACATTGCGATGCAGCATTTCAGGGATATAAGCTCCACCGAATTTTCCGTAATAACCTTGCGAAGAAGGTTGTTGATATGTTGTTGTCATCTTTTATTTTTTATCTGCCTTAGTTTTAAAGAAGGCAGGTTTTATGTAGTCAGCGCCAGTGCTACTATTTATCTTTTGTTGCGT
>DAIOWB010000332.1:0-2919 GCA_036758725.1 Lacibacter sp. | reverse complement strand
CTTTATTTACAACAAACACATCAGCAATTTCCATCAGGCCTGCTTTCATAGATTGTACTTCATCACCGGCTTCAGGTACAAGTACAACAACAGTTACATCGGCCAAACCTGCAATTTCAATTTCACTTTGTCCCACACCAACCGTTTCAACAATGATATAATCAAAAGGGGCCGTTTTACAGAGATCGGTAATTTCTAAAATCTTCGGATGCAATCCACCAAGCGATCCTCTTGTAGCCAGTGACCGGATATATACATCAGGATGATTATACCAATTGCTCATGCGTATACGGTCGCCAAGCAATGCGCCTAAATTAAATGCAGATGATGGGTCAACACAAAGCACAGCTACTTTTTTACCATGCTCAACTAAAACAGCAATCAATGAATCAACCAATGTGCTTTTCCCTGCACCGGGTGGTCCGGTAATGCCAATAACAGGTGTAGTTGTTAACGGAAGTTGTTGCAAAAACACTTCATAACCTGCTACTTCATTTTCAACTAATGAAATACAGCGGGCAAGGCTTTTATAATTACCCTGTTTCAAATCCTGCAAAAGTGATTGCCACATAATACAAACCTAAATGAAAAGATTTAATTATTGTTTATTTGCAATACCAAAACAATGAATACATCGAGAGCCACCATACAGCTTTATTTATTTTTTTTCTGCATTTTCTTATTGTTTGCGGGTTTCTTGTTTAGCCGTGCAGTTTTAAGTATTGGTATCTTTTTAATTATTGCCAATGGATTTTTGCAAAGCGATTGGAAAGAAAGACGGGCTGTTTTTATTTCAGATAAATACCTGGTTGGTATTACCTGTTTATTTTTATTTCCATTTCTTTCAGGTTTGTGGAGTGAAAATAAATCGGAATGGTTAAGTGTAATGCAGGATAAACTTCCGTTATTGCTCCTGCCTTTTGCTTTGGCCTTTCAAAAAGGGGTTACCAAAAAGCATCTTACTTCTATTGCACTTCTCTGGATTATATTCATCTTTTTTGGTTCCTTATGGAGTGCAGTACAATACCTGTTACAATGGAAATTGTACAATCAATTATATCATTCATCTAAAGTAATACCAACTCTTGCTTCCAACGATCATATCCGGTTTAGTATGGCTGTTATCATTGCCATTCTTTTATGGTTGAAGTTAAAAGAGTGGAAAACCATTCAGGGCTCAACCATGTATTGGTTATTAAATGGCATTATGATCTGGTTTGTATTTTATCTGCACCTGCTTGGGGCTAAAACAGGTTTGCTTGGGTTATATGCAATTGTAGTTCCATTAATCCTGTATCAATTATTTACAGCCGGTAAAAAGACAATAGCTGTACTGGGTTTGTTGTTTGTTCTTTCACTGCCTGTTATTGCTTACAATCTGTTGCCTACATTTAAAACCAGAATTGGTTATATATTATATGATGCAGGTAACTGGAGAACAGGAAACCTGAACGGTTCCTTTAGTGATGGCAACCGTATTCTTACTATGCAGAGTGGCTGGTATGTATTTCAGAAAAACTGGTTAGCAGGTGTTGGTTACGGTGATATTAAAACAGAAACCAATAAATGGTACAATGTACATGCGCCCTCTGTTCCTTTGTCAGAGCGGTTTTTACCCTTAAATCAATGGCTCACCAGTGGCAGTGGAAGTGGTATTTTAGCCGTACTCCTGTTTACACTTGTTGTGTTATTACCGTTCAGCTTAAAACAATGGAAAAAAAATAAACAGGCAATTGCATTCATTACATTCATGAACCTTGTATTTTTATATGAATGTACAATTGACGATCAGTTTGGCGTTTTTCTCTTTACTTTTTTTACATTGTACTGGCATTTAACCAACAGACCCAGATTATAATATGATTCCGATATCGGTAGTAATTATAGCAAAGGACGAAGCCCACATTATTTCAAAAACCATCCAGAGTGTAAAATCACTTACTGATGATATATTGGTATGTGATACAGGAAGTATTGATGCAACAGTTCCTATTGCCATTAAAAGTGGTGCATCGGTAATTGAACTAAGCTGGCATGGATATGGCCAATCAAAAAACGAAGCCAATGATCATGCTTTATACGACTGGGTGTTACAGTTAGATGCCGATGAAGTTGCAGATGAAGAATTAATTAAAGAATTACACAAAGTAAATCTTAAGGACCCCAAGCAAATATTTACCGTTAAACGAAAGAATTACTTCAAAACGAAACGAATCCGGTTTGGTCCCTGGAGAAACGATAATCCCATACGCCTATTTAACCGCACAGAAGCTGAATGGAATACTGATGTTGTACATGAAAAACTGATTTATCCCGGCAGTTGTATTATCAGCAATTTAAAAGGCTCTATTCATCATTATACTATACAGAGTGAACAGGAATTTGAAGAGCGTATGACAAAATATGGAATAAAGAGTGCTGAGAAATATTTTAAACAAGGAGTTAGAGGTGCATGGTACAAACAATTCCTTTCACCGGCTTTTACTTTCATAAAAGATTTCTTTTTCCGGTTTGGTTTTTTAGATGGCATTGAAGGTTGGATTATTGCTGCTATCAATGCAAAGTACACACGTATAAAATATCAAACTTTATATAAGCTTCAGCATACACAAAAGAAAGATTGAATTGGGTTTCTTCGTTAATTTGTAAACAGAAGATACCTGTATGACCAATTTCATTCCTGTTTTCCCACTCAGTATTGTTGTTTTCCCGGGTGAAAACTTAAACCTGCACATTTTTGAACCAAGATATAAACAGTTAATAACTGAATGCTTTCAACAAAAAAAACCATTTGGTATTCCGGCTGTAGTAAATAATGAATTAAAAGAACTGGGTACACTTGTTGAAGTAAGAGAAATTAAGCATGTATATGAAGATGGTAAAATGGATATTTCTACAACCGGTGTAAAAGTGTTTCGC